>SBBT01000209.1 GCA_005239595.1 Candidatus Troglogloeales bacterium
TTGGCGTTGCCGGTCCGCTTCATAAGCTTCGTCGCGGCCGTGTGCCTCAAGGCGTGCGGCGTGAGATCACCCTCGATACCCGCCTCCCCCAGCCACTTCTTAAAATCCCTCTGCGCCTGGCGCGAGCTGAGTCTTGTTCCCTCCCGGGATACAAACAGCGGCGTGTTCTGGTCCAGCCGTTCCGATCTTCTTTGCTTGAGCCGGATGTACTGCGCTAAGTGCTCCTGCAAAGCTTTTGGGAAATAGACGGTTTTCGTCCGCTCACGTTTTTCCCCCTCCCGCGTCCATCCCTTCACCTGAACCTCGATCTTGGCCCGGCCCGCGTCTTCTACATTAAGCCTTAAAGCCTCGCCGATCCGCAGGCCTGTTATGAGCATCAAACGATAAAGCATGTGCGCCCGCTCCGCGTCTTTGCGGCGAGAGAGTGTGGTAAGCAGCGCTTCTTCTTCCCGTGGGCTTAAGGCCTGTGGTGTAAGTCTCATCGTTCTTTGGTTTTGTATGGGCTATTCATGGAGTTTTTGAGGTTTTGAGAAAAAATTCACAGGCGTAGTGCCCTTACTATTAGGATTCTTTTGTATTTGTAGTAATATTAGAAAAAGCAACGTTTCAGCCATATTAAAAACATATCTAAAAATAAACATGAAACATTAATTTTGTAAAAATGCCTTTGGTATCAAAAGGGAAGGGTTTCGGTATCAAAACAGAAGGGGATAACTTGAATAAACCAATTATTTTGCGCCAAAGCAGTAAACCACCGGTATCAAAAGGGAAGGGGATAACTCCGGCTATCCACATGTTTTTGTGGATATTGGTGTTGGTGTGATGGTGATGGGTTTTTTGCTGGGAAGCTTATGTTGAACTGCCGGCGGCGATGGTTCCAGCGTGAAGTATCCATCTTGGAACTTGGCCTGAACAGGCCAATAGGTTTGCATGGCCTGAAGGATCCGGCGGAGCCTGCTGCGGGTGATTTTTTCAGCTTCCTGTTCAGTGCCCAGCTGTTCAAAGAGCAGATGATCCGGAAAGGCAATGGATTTGCGGAGATGGTTGTTGCGGTAGGCCAGGAAACGGTAGAAGTCAAGGGCCAGAGGATTGCGTTTAAAAATATGGACCACGTTCATGTCCAGGGGCACGGCGTGCTTGTGGATGTATTTGGCGTATTTTTCATCCAGGATAATCTGCCCTTTGGAGAGCATGAGCTGTTCCGGGTTGTGAACGTCGAAATGGATGTCCCAGGCGTTCGCCACTAATGTGCGGACACCCACCATCCTTCCGGGAATGGAATTTTCCGACGATGGTTCCACTTTAATGGTGGACGTGATGTAGTTAAGAAGTTGCCGCAATAAAGACCTGTTGGCCCTGCCGTCCGCATACCCAACTTTATGTGCATACTCTCGGAATGATTTTCCCACATCGATGATATTCGTATTTTTTGTTCTTACTTCTGTGTCGATAAAGACTTGATTGAGACGAGCATAGCAGCCGTAGGGAATTTCTTGTTTGTCGTCACGGGTGATGGTAAGTTCACAGAGGGATGTCTTCTTTTTCCAAAAGATAGGATTGTCCTTCAGCCCCCGAGCGGGCAGGCCGAAGACCATGAAGATGTTGGAGGAAAACCCGATATCCTCGGGGACTTCCCCGAGCTTGTTTCGGACGATCAGGTCCGCCAGCTTCTCGGCGCCGGTCTTGGAGAGGAGCGGCTTCGGCAAATCCGTCATTTTAACGTCATAACGTCTTAATTCTATCTGACGTTATAACGTCAGTAAAATATGACGTCTTAACTCTAAATAACTCTATAACGTCATTTAACATATTAAGGACCTCATCGCCGGTACGGGATCATGCCTCAGCCGAGGTTCTTGAGGATCAAATCATCGATCGTCCGCGAGACCGGCACCCCCATGTCCACCCGCCGCTTCCAGAGAAGCTTTGAGGCCTTCCGCGAGATGTAGACCGTGTGCTTCATTTTGGCGGCGGCCTGGGCCTTCTCGCGCGGCCCCTTCTTCTGCACCCATCCAGCCACCGCGGCCGTCAGTTTTGCTTTCGCCATTTTAAGACCTCCTTAGCAAGTATGTCAAATTCTTCAGCGGCCAGGCTGCCGGGCTCGTATTCGTGGATTGTCTGGCCGACAATACCGGCCTCGCAAAGGGCGACCCTATGGCAAATCTCGGCCTTCAGGATCGGCAGATCGAACACTTGAAGGGCGTCACGCACGTCCCGCCCCAGGCTCGTACCCACAACCTTCCGGGAGATCAGCAAAAAGGCCTTCACCCGGACCCCCGCCTCTTCTCTCCCTTCCCGGATCAGGTCCACCGTGGTTTTGGCCGACCGTATGTCGTAGGGGCTGGGCGTTACCGGGATGATCGCGAAGTCCGACAGGGCCAAGGCCGCCCGCTCGATCTTGCCGTTGGCGGGCCCGCAGTCTATCACCACAAAGTCCATCTCTCGCGCCTCCGCGGAGATCTTGTCCGCCAAGTCCGAGGCCCCCCAGGGCTCCGGCGTCACGCGCAGGCCGTTCCGCGGCACACGCTCCGCAGGCTGCTCCTCCCGCGCCTTGAGCCAGCCGCTGGCCGTCCCCTGAGGGTCCGCGTCTACGAGCAGCACCTTCCCATTCTCCCGCGAGAGGGAGCCGGCCAGGTTGATGGCGACCGTTGACTTCCCCACGCCGCCCTTGCCGTTCACCACTGAGATGATCATGGGCCGGATTATACGCTGTCCGTAACATGATGTCAATACGTTAAATGACGTAACGTTAAATGACGCTATAGCGTCATATTACACACCTCTGTCCGCCGGATTTGTCGGACCGGGCCGCGGCCGACACCGGCCAGGAGACCGGCCCTATGCAATTCCGGTCCGGGAGATATAGAATAGGGGAAAATTTTTCATGAGGAGGAGGTGAACCGCTTAAA
>SBBT01000139.1 GCA_005239595.1 Candidatus Troglogloeales bacterium
AAGCGGTCCTGCCGGGCGTTTTAGACATCGGGGGACGCTATTCGGCTCTATCCAACTTTGGTATTGTTCCAGCCGCGATTATGGGTGTGGATGTCGCGCGCCTCCTGAAACGGGCCCAGCAAATGCGCTATTACTGTGACGCCTACGTCCCCGCGCCAGACAATCCCGGCGTGGTGCTGGGCGTCATCCTCGGAGAGATGGCCAAACAGGGAAAGGATAAAGCCACCTTTATCCTCTCGCCTAAAATTCGCTCCCTGGGGATATGGCTTGAACAACTGATTGCAGAAAGCACCGGCAAGAGCGGATTGGGGATCATACCGATTAACGACGAACCCCCTGTATCACCCTCGGCCTACGGCCAGGACCGTTTTTTCGTCTACCTCCGCCATACTCCCCTCCCAGACCCGGCCCAGGACGCACAGGTTGCCCTTCTTGAGGAGGCCGGTCACCCTGTCATCCGCCTCAACTTGCCGGAACTAATCCAGATCGGGGAGGCGTTTTTCCTATGGGAAATGGCCACTGCGGTGGCAGGTTCCGTGCTTGGAATCAATCCGTTTGATCAGCCGAATGTCCAGGAGAGCAAAGATTATACCCAAACCATGCTCCGCGAATATGAGGAGAAGGGGCGCCTGCCCGAGGAAAAACCGCTTCTGGTCGACGGCGGCATCCGGATTTATAGCGCCGATCGTGAAATCCTCTCTGCGGCCGGCACCCTCAACGACATCGCGGCCAAACATCTTTCACACTTAAAACAGGGAGATTACCTGGCGCTGACCGCTTATCTTGCGCCGACAGAGGATAACCATCATACCCTTCAGCAAATAAGGGAGATGGTTTGCGCCAGGAAGAAGATCGCTACCACCCTCGGTTACGGTCCCCGCTTCCTCCATTCAACGGGCCAGCTACACAAGGGAGGGCCCGACAGTGGCCTCTTCATTCAAATCACGGCGGACGACGCAGAGGATGTGCCGATTCCAAAAAACCGATACACCTTTGGTGTTTTGAACGCTGCGCAGGCGGCAGGCGACTTCTTAAGTTTAAACCAGCGTCATCGCCGCATCATCCGGATTCACCTGACATCCGATGTTTCAGGCGGCCTGCATCGTCTGGCCCAGGCAATCGATGAGATATTATGACTGGACGCCCATTTGAAAGTTGCTGTCGCATCTGATCATGGGGGATATCCCCTCAAGGCTTCAGTGATTGAGATCATCCGCCAGCTCGGACATGGGGTACTCGATCTCGGAACCGACTCGTCTGCTCCGGTCGATTATCCCGACTATGCGGAGGCTGTCGGTGCGGCCCTTCAAAAAGGCGATGCCGAGCGGGGGATACTCCTTTGTGGCAGCGGCGTCGGCGCCTCCGTGGCCGCCAATAAAATGCAGGGCATTCGGGCCGGGGTGTGCCATGACACCTACTCTGCCCATCAAGGGGTGGAACATGACGATATCAATGTTCTCTGCCTTGGGGCGCGGGTCATCGGTCCGGCCATGGCGCAGGAATTGGTACAGGCATTCCTTTCAGCCAAGTTTACGGGAGAGGCGCGGCATCTTCGGAGATTATCAAAGATTGAAAAAATAGAAACGGCTTCAAGGGAAAAATCGTCACAAACAACCTAAACCGTCCTCTGGGAGAAGGCATGGAAATCGGTTTTGTGGGCCTGGGGAAAATGGGGCTCAACATGGGCATACGGCTCTTGCGGGATGGGCATCGTGTTGTTGCCTACGACCGCGATGCAGAAGCGGTTAAAAAAGCAGAGGAAACCGGCGCAATCGGTGTCTTATCGCTTGAGGAGATGGTCGGGAAACTCTCCCCTCCCCGCGTTATCTGGACGATGGTCCCGTCCGGGGCCACGACCGAAGAGACGATACGAAAAATCGCCGCGCTGGCGACAAAGGGAGACACGATTATCGATGGCGGCAACACCCGGTTCCAGGATGATGTTCTGTTGGCGTATGAACTTGAAAAACAGGGCCTCCATTATATTGATGTCGGCACCAGTGGAGGCATTTTTGGCCTTGAGTCCGGATACTGCCTGATGATTGGAGGAAATGCCGAAATCATCAAACAATGCGAACCTATTTTCAGAAGTCTGGCGGCAAAGGATGGGTGGGCGCGCGTGGGAGGTCATGGGGCGGGACATTACGCGAAAATGATCCATAATGGGATCGAATACAGCATGATGCAGGGCTACGCTGAAGGGTTTGAGTTGATGTCCAAAAGTCCCTATCAGTTCGACCTGGCAAACATTGCAACGCTCTGGATGCATGGAAGTGTGATCCGATCCTGGCTACTGGAACTGGCCCAGATCTCCCTGTCCAAAGGACCCAACCTCTCTCAATTACAAGGTTATGTGGAGGACTCTGGAGAAGGACGCTGGATGGTTTTAGACGCAATCGAAAAAAACGTTCCTGTACCGGCCCTGACGGCGGCATTGTTCACCCGGTTTCGCTCCCGACAGGAGGCGCCGTTCTCTGAAAAGATGTTGGCCGCGCTGCGCAATGCATTTGGCGGACACGCGGTTAAGAAAAAACCAATACCATAAAGGAACCTTTATGGAAAAAGGCGATGATCCAACTTCCGAGATCGAGCAGGGCGCGGCGGTTCAGCCCTGCACCCTGGTTATATTTGGAGGGTCCGGTGATCTTGCCCGCCGAAAGCTGATCCCCGCCCTCTATAACCTCCTTTTAGACGGCACACTCCTGCCCAATTATGCAATATTGGGCATCGGTCGAACAGGGTTGCGCGACAAGGAATTTCGTGCGATTTGTCGTGAAGGGGTTCTTAAATATTCCCGGCAGACCCTCGACGAGGGGAAGTGGGCCGGATTTGAACGGCGCCTCTTTTATCTCCCGGGCGGGATCGATCATCTCAAAACGTATCACGACATCAAGACGCACGCAGAGAAGATCGAAGGGCAATTACAGTTGCCGCACAACCGGATATTCTATTTGGCAACCCCACCCACATCGATTGTCGCGGTCGCCAATGGAATCGAGCAAGCCGGATTGGTGAAAGGGGCGGACGGCCTCCCCGCAAAAATTATCGTTGAGAAACCAATTGGACGCGATCTCATCTCCGCACAGGAGATTAATACTGTTTTGGGCAAGGTATTTCACGAATCCCAGATCTTTCGGATTGACCATTACCTTGGGAAAGAAACCGTTCAAAACCTGTTGGTTCTCCGGTTTGCCAACGGCATTTTTGAACCTCTCTGGAATCACAAGTATATCGACCATGTCCAGATCACCGTCAGCGAGGAAGAAGGGATTGGGACAAGGGCTGCTTATTACGAGGAGGCGGGCGCGCTTCGGGATATGGTGCAAAATCACATTCTCCAACTTCTCTGCCTGGTTGCAATGGAACCGCCATGGTCTCTCGATCCGGACGTGGTGCGGGACGCACGGTTGGAGGTTCTACAGTCGCTCCGCCCGATTACCGGAGTCCAGGTGAATGAGAACACGGTACGGGCCCAATACAGCCCAGGCGTTATTAACGGGAGGGAAGTTCCAGGATATCGCCGTGAACCGGGCGTAAAACCGGACTCCCAGATAGAGACATTCGTCGCACTAAAAATATTCATCGACAATTGGAGATGGGCAGGTGTTCCATTCTACATCCGAACCGGAAAATATATGCCAAAACGGGCGACGGAGATCGCGGTGCAGTTTAAAGACGTTCCCCCTGTCCTCTTTAACGCCAATCGCGACGCACCACTTTTACCGAACGTCTTGTCGATGCGGATTCAGCCGAAAGAGGGCTTCTCGCTCCAGATAATGTCAAAAGAACCCGGATCGAAGGTGCTGGTCCGGCCGGTCAGCATGGACTTTCAATATGGGAATACCTACTCGCTCGCCTCGCCGGAGGCCTATGAGAGGCTTCTCTTGGATGTCATGTCGGGGGATGCGACCCTCTTCATGCGGCGTGATGCTGTTGAAGTGGCATGGGCATGGATTACGGACATCCTGGAAGGATGGCAGAAACATGGCACCAAATGGCTTCCCGAATATTACGCCGGTACCTGGGGACCTATCGAGGCCGATCGGATGATTGAGAGCGACCGTAGAAAATGGAGAACACTATAACGGTCTTGTCCAGCCAGGAAGAGGCCGCCCATCAGGCGGCCTTAAAAATCGCGACCATCATCAATACGGCTTTAATGACGCGGCCTCTCTTTCGGTTAGTCCTTTCAGGGGGATCGACGCCGAAGCGGCTTTATGAAACGCTTTCCAACGGGCTACATCTCCCAGAAATATCATGGGATCGCGTCCATTTTTTCTGGGGAGATGAACGTGCCGTCGGCCCCGATCATCCAAAGAGCAATTACCGTATGGCCTGCGAGACCCTCCTTCACCCGATTCGCGTCTCCAAGCATCAGATACATCGGATGCGAGCAGAAGCAGATGATTTAAAGAAGGCCGCATCAGAATATGAAGAGGAGATTTTCAGGCATTTCGGCTCGAGGGAAGGGGGTACCCCCCCATCGTTTGATATGATATTATTAGGGATGGGAGAGGATGGTCATATCGCATCCCTTTTCCCAAAGACAGATGCCGTAGCGGAGTCAGAGCGGTGGGTGATGGCAAATTATATTCCAAAATTGGATTCCTATCGCCTCACGCTGACCCCCGTCATTCTAAATCAGGCTGCCTGGGTCATTTTTCTTGTGACCGGCGCCAACAAAGCGGACGTCCTGGCAAAGACACTGGAAGGGCCGCGCAAACCCTCGCAGCTCCCGGCGCAAATGATCTCCCCTGTCAGGGGGAGGCTTCTTTGGTTTTTGGATCGGGCCGCCGCGGGGGCCTTAAAAACACAGATATCATCAAGACCACCTTATGTTAACTGCCCCATCGAGAAGGGAGGTATCGTATGAGCAAACGCGTTAAAGAAATCCTAAGCTGGTATCACAGTGACAATCCCGGGACATTAACTAACCTGTCCCGCCTCCTTCACCATGGGAGGCTGGGCGGCGTGGGACGGTTGGTCATACTCCCCGTAGATCAGGGCTTTGAGCATGGGCCTGCACGCAGTTTTGCCGTCAATCCCCCCGCCTACAACCCAAACTATCACGTTGAGCTTGCGATGGAGGCTGGATGCAACGCCTACGCCGCGCCGCTCGGTTTCATCGAGACGGCCGCAGGAAATTACCCGGGCGAGATTCCGCTCATCTTGAAACTCAACAATCACGACGTGTTGGCAAGCGATAAAGATCCGATATCGGCCGTCACCGGATCGGTCAAAGACGCCCAGCGGCTCGGCTGTGTGGCCGTCGGGTTCACCATCTATCCGGGATCGTCCTACTGTCAGGAAATGTATCAGCAGCTCCGCGAGATTGCGGCAGAGGCCAAGTCGGCAGGATTGGCGGTGGTCGTCTGGTCCTATCCGCGCGGGTCAAGCCTTAGCAAAGAGGGAGAGACGGCGATTGATGTCGTCGCGTATGCCGCCCAGATCGCAGCGCAACTGGGGGCCCATATTATTAAAGTTAAACTTCCCTCCGCCCATATCGAACAGGCTGATGCGAAAAAGGTCTACGAGCGGATGAAAATTCCTATCGGCACGCCCGCAGAGCGGGTCCGGCATGTGGTGCAGAGTGCGTTTGATGGACATCGCATTGTGATCTTCTCGGGGGGAGCCACCAAGGAAGACGACAACGCCGTGCTCGACGAGATCAGGGCCATTCGAGAGGGAGGGGGGTTTGGATCAATTATCGGACGAAACGCCTTCCAGCGGCCGAAAGGCAACGCCATTAATCTCTTAAGGCAGGTCATGGCAATTTATTCAGAATAGTAGGCCGACAAAACGGCCGATTTGTCCTATGCGTTTTTCAACCAATGGACCTCCGCCATATTGAGTACGGTGATTCTTGCGGGCGATATCGGTGCTACAAAAACGGTCCTCGCCTTCTACCGCATTGTTTCAGAAAGCCTGGAACAGGTAAACGAGGAGACGTACAAGAGCAAAGCATTTTCAGGATTTGAGGAAATCCTGCGCCGTTTCATTGCAATACTCCCCCCCGAGCCAATCGCCGTACTTTGTCTGGGCGTGGCCGGCCCCATCGACAACGGCCGATGCAAGACGACCAATCTCCCATGGATGTTAGATGAACGGAGTTTGGCAGATGCCTTTGGAATAAAGAAGGTCATCCTTCTCAATGACGTGGAAGCGGCGGCGTATGGAATACTCGCGCTCCGCTCCGACGAAATCATAACGCTCCATGGCGGAACCGAAAGAAAAGGGAACCTTGCGGTCCTTGCAGCGGGGACAGGGCTGGGAGAGGCCGCGCTCCACTGGGACGGCAAGGGATATCAGGCCATCGCCTCCGAGGGAGGCCATTGTGATTTTGCGCCACAGGACAACCGGCAAATCGCCCTTCTTTCATATCTGCAAAAGAAATTCGATCACGTCAGTTATGAACGTATTCTTTCGGGACAGGGGTTGTTGAACCTCTATCAATTCCTGCGGGATACCGGCTTTTCCGAGGAGCCGCCCTGGCTGCAGACAATGTTACAATCCGGCGATCCCAGCGCAAAAATCACCGAAATCGGGTTAAGACGAGGCCACATCTTATGCAGCGAAACCCTGGAGCTCTTTGCAACGATTTACGGTGCCGAGGCGGGAAATCTCGCCTTGAAGGTTATGGCAACAGGGGGAGTTTATCTGGGGGGCGGCATTGCCCCACAAATCATAGAAAAGTTAAAAGACGGCTCCTTTATGCGCGGGTTTTCAAATAAGGGACGGTATGCCGATTTCATGCGGCAAATTCCAGTAAAGGTCGCATTGAACAACAGGGCATCCCTGATCGGCGCGGCCCACCATGCGGCCCGAATATAACAGGATCCCCTTCGGGCCAAAGCCTCATTGGATCCGGGATTGGTTAAACTGCCTGCGATCATAACAGGCATTCAGCGGCCCTCTCTGATGGAATCGCTATGGTGTTGAGAGAACAGATCGCAAAAAAGATCGGTCAATATCTCATTCCGGCCATCATAATCTCTTTTATGGTCATCACCTGGTTGGATCCAGGTTTTTTAGAAGTTTGGGAGGCAAAGACGCTCGATTTTCGATTTTTGATTCGGGGGAGGATAACGCCGGACCCCCGGATCGTCATTGTGGCCATTGATGAAAAGAGCATTCAGGAGCTGGGCCGGTGGCCATGGTCAAGAGACACGATGGCGGCGTTGCTCGAAAAAATTGCTGCGTTTTCGCCAAAGGTCGTTGCATTTGACATTCTCTTTTCCGAAAAAGAAGCTGAAACAGCAACATTACCGCATCCCCTCTCTCTTGATCGTAAAGCGGTCTCTCTTTCCGAGGCGGATCGGCGATTTCAGTCCGCCATAACCGCCGCAGGAAACGTTATCCTCTCCGTCGCGTTTGACGTGCCGATCACAACCGATCAGTCCAAAAAACAGGCCTTCTTTGGAGAGGTACCAAGCTATCTTCGGAACTTCTCATACAGCCGAGTGCGGCAAACACCTTTAGGGAAAGTGGTTCCGCCTATTCAGGCAGCGGGGGTTCTCCCTCCCCTAAGAGATTTTATCGAGGCGTCTGCCGGTCTGGGACATGTCTATGCCATACCAGACAGGGACACCGTATTAAGGCGGGAGTTCGTCTGGCTTAAGTATCAAGGGGACTATTATCCCCCGCTTGCCCTTCAGGCGGCGCGCATCTATCTCGGCCTAAGCGAGATGGAGGTCGAACTTCGCTTGGGAGAAGGGGTCCGCCTCGGATCGGTTCATATCCCGACCGATGAGCGGGGGAGGATGCTGATCAACTATCATGGGAAGGAGGAGACCTTCCCTTATTATTCTGCCAGCGACGTTTGGCATGGGCGGATCGCCGCCTCGAAGTTTTCAGACAAGTTGGTCTTGATCGGCACAAGCGCCCTCTCCACGTTCGATCATGTCATCACCCCATTCTCAAACGCCATGCCGGGAGTGGAGAAGAACGCAAGCGTGGCCGACAGTATTTTAACCCAACGGTTTCTCCACCGGACCGACATCATGAAAGGAATCGATCTTCTCTTCCTGCTGTTAATCGGCCTCCTTCTATGGCGCTATTTACCGAGGCTGCACGCCGTGGGAGGATTCTTCCTTGCCTCCTCTCTTTTTGTGGCGCACCTGATGGTTGCCACCTTCCTCTTTATTCGATGGGGGACATGGATCTACATTTTTCATCCGCTCGGCGCGATTGCGGTCTCTTATGTGGGATTCACGGTCTATCAATATTATAGCGAGGAGAAAAAAGCGAAAGAAATCCAAAGAATGTTTTCAAGCTATGTCTCCCCTCGCATCGTCAAAGAAATGATCAAGAATCCGGAATTGGCAAAACTCGGCGGACGGCGCGAGGAGGTCACCATCCTCTTTTCGGACATCCGAAGCTTTACCCATTTCTGCGAGAAGCATTCCCCTGCCGACGTGGTGGAGCTTCTCAACGAATATCTTGGCGCCATGACCGATGTGGTCTTTCGATGGGAAGGAACGCTCGACAAGTTTGTGGGAGACGCGGTGATGGTCTTTTGGGGTGCACCGACTCCGCAGGAAGATCACGCAGAGCGGGCCATCCGCTGTGCCCTGCACATGAGAAAAAAGCTGACGGAGCTTCAGGAAAAATGGCGCTCCGAAGGGAGGGAACCGCTCGACATCGGTATCGGTATCAATACCGGCACGGTCATTGTTGGCAATATGGGAGCAGAGGGGAAAAAGATGGACTATACCGTCATCGGCGACCCGGTCAACCTGGCCGCCCGCGTGGAGTCTCTCACCCGAAAATATGATTATCCCCTGATCATCACGGAAAACACCTACGACCGCGTCAAAGAGATCATCGAAACGCACCACCTGGGACACCTCCCCTCCAGGGAGGCCGACCGAACCGGCGTAAAGAAGCTAGGGCGTATCTCGATCAGCCGTCTTGATGATGTGACGGTCAAAGGAAGAGAACAAAGCGTCGCGATCTATGGTATCGTCGGCATCGTGCGTGAAAGGGCCTGAAACATTCTCCATGGAGGCGAGATGAAAATTAAGGTGCTCGGTTGTTATGGGGCCGACTTCTACGAGAAAAAAAACGGCAAGGGGAAACGATACAATCCATCCGGTTTTCTGATCAACACCTCCGTCGCATTGGAAGCTGGTACGCTTTGCGGGACGCTAACCCTCCCGCAATTGACACAACTTCGGTATATTTTCCTTTCGCATGCCCACCTCGACCACATACAAAGCCTTGCGTTTCTCACCGAAACCCTCTTTGGGAAAATAGAGCATCCCGTCGTCATCGTCAGCATCAAAGAGGTAATCGATGTCCTAAAAAACCATTTCTTCAACAACCGTCTTTGGCCGGACTTCACCCGCCTGCCATCACCAGAAAATCCAATCATCCGCTATCAGGAGATTTCGGAAGAAACGCCTATCGAGGTTGAAGCGTTAAAGGTAACCGCCATACGGGTCAATCACATAGTCCCGTCGATCGGTTTTATTATCGAAGATGACCACGCCGCCATTGTCTTCAGTGGAGACACCTGGATGACAGACAAGATATGGAAGGCGGCATCCCAGGCACGGCAGCTGAAAGGGGCCTTGGTCGAAGCGTCGTTTCCGGATCAGCTCTCCGAGTTAGCGAGGATTTCGGGGCATCTTACCCCAAAGTTAGCCCTTCAGGAATTTGTAAAGCTGACCCAGCCCGACATTCCTCTCTATCTCTACCATATGAAACCGCCCTACCTGGGCGAGATCCAAAAACAGATCAAGGCTTTAAAAAACAAGCAGATCCGCCTGTTGCATGACGGCGAAATGTTGCAATTTTAGCAAACTCCAAACCATGCCTATTCGGTTTACACTCAAGAGCCTGGCATGACGGAATAGGAGGGTGACTCGCGAGATATTTCCACAGACTTTGCCCGAGTTTCAGAAGGCTTTTCCTGATGAAGCCGCATGCGCGGCATATTTGGAGAGGTTGCGTTGGCAAGAGGGTTTTATCTGCCCCCAGTGTTGTACTGCGGGCGATCCATACCGTTTTGTAAAACGCCTGCGTGTCCTGCGTTGTCGAAACTTCTTGGCCGACACACATCTGACTGCGGGAGCCGTGATGCATCGTACGCATATGCCGCTGTCTATATGGTTTTGGGCTGCCTATCTGATGACCAGCTATACGCCTGGGCTCTCAGCGGTTCAGTTCAAACACCAGTTGGGAATCAGGCGATATGAGACCGCTTTTCAGATTTTACACAAGCTTCGGGAGGCGATGGTTCGACCTGAACGGGAAAAGATTGGATCGAACGGTTCTGTTGAGGTTGACGAAACTTTTGTTAGCGGAAGAACTCTGGGTGAAGGATATGGTGTTACACACAAATTACTGGTTGCAGCGGCTGTTGAAGTTCGTGTTCTTGCCAAGCCGCTCTGAAAAGGTAACGGCAAAACGGTTTCGGATCGTTTTCATCCCTCTTGAAAATCAAAACCTTTGTTTTTCAATCGGTTTCAAATCCCAGCCAAATCAAAATATTTTTCGCAGGCGTCAGTTGCGAAAGTCGGGCCAGGCCGAGGGCTCATCCAAATGCCATTAGAGCAGAACGAGACCTAATCTAACAGATATTTCTTTTGAGCCGGCAGGCCCCCAACGAAGCGCCTTTGGAAGGCTTCCGCGCGAGGAACGCATTGCATCACGGATGCCTCATCCGAAAGCCCGAAGCGGGCGGGAGCGGCAAGCTTCAATCGGACACAGAGCAGACGCGATCCCTTTCCGGAGGAGAGATTACTGGGTGGTAAAGTCCCGTACTTCGCTTTCAGTAGTGCCTCCTTTCCCGTTATCCGTCTTCACCTTCCAGTGATAGGTCGTTCTGAACCTAAGCCCCGAGATGGTAACACTCATCTTATTCGAAGGTGTCGGCTCACCACCACCTCCACCCCCACCGCAAGAGGCCAACATCCCGGCGATGATCATCAGGCCAATCAGGAAGGCAATCTGCTTTCGGCTTCTTACTCCACCCGTAAGAAT
>SBBT01000035.1 GCA_005239595.1 Candidatus Troglogloeales bacterium
CCCATATACATACCGCCGTTGACATGAAGGACTTGTCCGGTAATATAACTTGCCTGATCTGACACTAAAAAACAAACCGTCTGAGCGACATCGGAAGGGGTTCCCAGGCGGGCCAGGGGGATTTGTTTTATCAGATTTCCTCGAGCATCTTCCGAAAGGGATGTCGTCATGGCGGTATCGATAAATCCCGGTGCAACCGCGTTTACGTTAACGCCCCTGCTGGCGTATTCCCGCGCTACCGTTTTGGTGAGCCCGATAATCGCCGCTTTAGACGACGCATAGTTTGCCTGGCCGGCGTTTCCGATGCTCCCTACAATCGAGGCAATGTTGACAATTTTACCCCGGCGCCGTTTTGACATGGAAGGGATGATTGCTTTTATGCAGTGGTACGTTCCTTTAAGATTCACCGCGAGAACCGTATCCCAATCTTCATCTTTCATCCTCAAAAGGAGCGCATCCCGCGTAATGCCAGCATTATTAACCAGGATGTCAATTTTCCCCCATTGCGCCATAGCCGTATGGACCATTTCCTGCACCGATTCGGCATTGGACACATCGACACATACGGCAGCCGCTTCCTTCCCCGCAAGGGTTAATGCGGCAACCGTCTGATCGGCCTGCTCTTTTTTTAGGTCGGAGACTACCACACTCGCTCCGCGCTCCGCAAGAAGTTCAACGATCGATCTTCCAATCCCTTGCGCCCCTCCTGTCACGATGGCCACATTCCCTTCCAACTCTTTTGACATGTTAAACCTTTTCCATCGCCTTTATGCGGGCTGACATCTTGCTGAGGCTTTCGATATCTTCCGCGTTCATCGTCTCAAGACGTCGATCGATCTTTTTCAACAGGCCTGACAAAACCCTTCCCGGGCCGACTTCAATAAAGAGATCAGCGCCCAGCGTTCGCATGGTCTGTATTGATTCTTCCCAAAGGAGTGGCGAGGAAAGCTGATCAATCAATCCTGCTTTTGCGTCAGGCCAACTTTTTATGGGCCGCGCCTGAAGATTATTTATTAAGGGGACCGCCAGATCCTCTCCTTTCACTTTATCCAGTTCTTTGGACAACTGGATGCACGCCTCATTCATGAGGGGAGAATGAGATGGAACGCTTACCGAAAGGGGAACCACCCGTTTGGCCCCTTTTTCCATTGCGCGGGTCATCGCTTTTTCAACCGCCTCCGACACGCCAGAGATGACCGTCTGATCCGGGGCATTATAATTTGCAGGGACCACAACGCCAGATTCGGCGGAGATCGACTGGCAAATATCCTCAATTTCTCTTTTGGCAAGCCCTACTATCGCGGCCATCTTCCCTCTGCCTGCGGGGACCGCCTCCTGCATGAAGTGCCCGCGAAGATGGACCAGCCTAACGGCATCAGGGAAAGAGAGGGCGCCGGCCGCTACGAGCGCTGTATATTCCCCCAAACTGTGCCCCGCGACACAGGCGGCTATTTTCCCCGCATCGTAAAGAGAGCGCCAAACTGCAATACTCGTGACGAGAATCGCAGGTTGGGTGTACTCGGTTTGGTTCAGTTGTTCTTCAGGACCTTCAAAACAGAGCCGCGCGACATCCCAGCCTAGAACCTGACCGGCCTCTTCATAGCTTTTTCGGGCAACGTCAAAGTGGCGATGGACTTCCTTGCCCATACCCACATATTGAGAACCCTGACCTGGAAAGAGAAACGCAAGAGACACTCGTTACACCGCGTTCACATAAAGTTGGCTCCGGAGATTCCTGTGTTTCAGGCCCAGATATTGCTTAAAACTGCCTATCTTGTCAACAAAAACTTATCTGGCGCTTGTTTAATCGACAATAAATTCGCCTCCGTCAACGCCGATGACGTTTCCGGTAATCCAATGGGCTTTAGGATGACAGAGGAGGGCAATCGCGCCCGCCACATCTTCCGTCGTTGTCAGGCGGCCATGCGGATTCTTGGACATGGCAAGCCTGATCATCTCTTCGTATCCTGGAATTTTTCGTAGAGCGGGGGTGTCCGTCACACCCGCGCGGATGGCGTTGACCGAGATCCCCAACGGGGCCAACTCAAGGGCCAGTTGGCGCGTATGGGACTCAAGGGCAGACTTGGCGGCAGAAACGGCGCCGTATGTTTTCCAGACGCGGGCCCCTCCCGCGGAGGTCAACGCAAAGACTCTTCCGCCGCGGCCGATGAGCCCCAGTCTCACCAGATCTTGGGTCCAGTAGACCAGGCTGTTTGCCATGACATCGAGCGTCATATCCATCTGGGGTTTCGCAATGGTGTCCTGTTGGGAAGGGGCGATAAAGGGCTTTAACGTCCCAAAGGCGAGTGAGTGGATCAACACCTTGACCGTCGCTGGACCTGTCGAGGCATGTACGGTTTTTTGGATTTCGTCGAGGAGGGACACCCTTTTCTCAGGATCGGCGGCGTTCACATTAAAAAACTCTGCCTGCCGGCCCATCCCCTTAATCCTGGATGTTATTTCATCGACATGAGGCAGCGTGCCTCTTCGATCAAGATGGATCCCGAAGATGTCAAGCCCCTCATCCGCCAGTGCCAGTGCACATGCCTCGCCAAAACCGCTCGAGGCCCCTAAGACGATGCCCCATCCTTCTAAAGATCGCTCATTCAACATCTATCCCTCCTGTCATTAAAACGTGTTACCAACGCACCAGGGCGGAGGCCCATGTGAGCCCCCCCCCAAAGGCGAGAAAGAGGAGCAGGTCTTTCTTTTTGATTCTCCCGTCACGCACCGCCTCATCCAGCGCCAAGGGGATGGATGCCGCCGACGTGTTTCCATACTTGTCAAGGTTGACCACCACTTTCCCCTTGCTCATATGAAGCCTCGTTAAAACCGCATGAATAATGCGGAGGTTGGCTTGATGGGGGATCAGATGATCGACATCCGAAGGGTGAAGGCCATTTGCCTGCAATGCCTCCAGCGCCACCTCTCCCAGGCTCCGAACCGCCACCTTGAATGTTTCATTCCCTTTCATTTTAATGGTATTCAAATGTTCCATCAAAACCTTCTCGGAAGGGGGAATCGCGGTTCCCCCTCCAGGAACGCAAATTAAGTCCCATAAGGATCCATCGGAGTGGAGGTGTATGGAGAGGATCCCGTCGTGAGGATGAGCCGCCGATAAGAGAACCGCGCCGGCAGCATCTCCGAAGAGGATGCAGGTGCGCCGATCGGTCCAATCGGTCAATCGTGACATAACTTCCGCGCCGATGACCAACACTTTCCGATATGTTCCGCTCCGGATGTATTGTTCCCCAACAGAAAGCGCATAAAGAAAACCGGAACAGGCGGCGGAGAGGTCAAAGGCCGCGGCGTTGACTGCCTTTAATTTATCCTGGACGATACAGGCGGTAGAAGGGAAAAACATATCGGGGGTTGCTGTGGCAACAAGGATCAGATCAATGTCCTTGGGTAAGACCTCCGCTGACTCCAGCGCCTGCAGGGCCGCCTTATAGGCGAGATCCGATGTGGCTTCATCTTTCGCGGCGATACGCCGCTCTCTTACCCCAGTCCGTTCGACAATCCAATGATCGGTCGTATCGATTCTTTTCGCTATATCTGCATTGGTTAGAACCGTTTCAGGAACATAAGAACCGGTGCCGATAATTTGAGCCCTCATTGAAGATGCCTTCTATCAGGTTACCTAAAAAGTCCCGCAGTGGTTGTCAATAACCTACTGATGATTTATTTGAGATTCAATCTGTTCTCTAATGCGCTGATTTACTCCCCGGTTGAACGACTCCATGGCAACACGAATCGCATTTTTGATGGCCCTTCCGGAAGAGCGGCCGTGGCAGATGATGCTGATACCATCCACACCTAAAAGCGGGGCGCCGCCATACTCGGCATAGTCGATTTTTCTTTTAAAGCTTGCGAATGAAGGTTTCAATAGGAGACCCCCTAATTTTCCCAAGGGAGAAGCCGTAATCTCCCGTTTTAAGAATTGGATGATGGCGTCTGCCAGTCCTTCTGAAATTTTGAGGGCGATATTTCCAATAAACCCGTCGCAGACAATCACATCGGCGACACCGGTATAGACATCTCTTCCCTCGACATTTCCGATAAAATTAAGCGCGCTCCCTTTTAGGAGCCTAAACGCTTCTTTTGTCAGTTCATTTCCTTTTGTGTCCTCCTCGCCGATGTTCAAAAGACCCACTTTCGGTCGTGGGATGCCAAGGATGTCTGTCGCATAAATCGTTCCCATAATGGCGAATTGAAGGAGCTGTTGTGGTTTACAGTCCACATTGGCTCCGACGTCAATCAGAATCGAAGTTCCTTGGAGGGTAGGGAGGGGAGTGGCGATTGCGGGTCGTTCCACACCGAGTAAGGGGCCTAAAATAAAAAGGGCGGTTGCCATACTTGCGCCAGTGTTTCCAGCGCTGATTACAGCGGCTGCCTCCTTCCTCTTGACCAACTCGGTTGCAACCCAGATTGAGGAGTCCCGCTTTTTCCGGACGACGGAAGAAGGGGGCTCATGCATCTGTACTTTTTGTGAGGCATGAAGGATAGAGATCGGGAGAGAGGATGTCCTATAACGGGAAAGGGCCTTTTCAACCTCTTGTTCATCTCCAACGAGGGTGATCGCCACGTCTAACTCACGGGCGGCCAGAACGGCTCCTTCCACAATGGCGGCAGGGGCATCATCCCCTCCCATGGCATCCAATGCAATTTTCATAAAAAGCCTTCACGGAGGGGGGGAATATTACGCCCTTTTTACTGCAATCACTTCACGGCCCTTGTAGGTCCCACACATCATACAAACATGATGAGGCAATTTAGGTTCATGGCATTTCGGGCAGAGAACGATCCCAGGACTTTTAAGTTTTGTATTGGCCCTTCGTTTATCTCGTCTTGCTTTGGATATCTTATGTTTTGGATTAGGCACGATTTCTCCTTCAATCGATGATGACGGTTTGTTAAAATCCTTGCACCCTGTCCTCCATCCGGTTGGATGATGTTTTAGGACAGGGACAGGTCTCTTCGTTTAAGTTGGCGCCACACTGGAAACAGAGCCCCAGACAACCGTCGGTGCAAAGCGGACGCATCGGGGCTGACAGATAGAGGTAACTTCTGATCAATTCGTCCACCTGGATCGCATCCCCATGATAGAAATGGAGATCAAGGTCACCGCTTAATAACTCGTGGGCCTGTCCTTTTGGCATCTTCGATAGAGGCACATAGTCTGCCACAAAATGGGACGCAATCGGCTCTGTAAACTTCCCCAGACAGCGGCTACACTCGCAAGAAAAGTTGGCTGAAATAGACCCTTGTATCAACACCTCCTGATCATTGTGTTTTGTAAGGCCGAGTTCGACACGAATGGGCCCTTCCATGATAAAAGGGCTTTCAGAAAACCCGCCTGGGGCTTGTTCATAGGATACGTTCAGCCCTTCCCTGGGAATATCGCAAATCTTGATCTGCATCTCGTCTCGTTCAGAAAAATTTCGGCATTATGCTGGAATAGCCCCTCCGCTGTCAAGGCGCAGAAGAGAGAAACAGGGCAGGAGGAGCGGGTTTGCCCCACTCCGGTCTTACACAAAGAAGGAAGTGAACCTAAGTGCTAAAAGAGTTTCCGCAACCGCAAGTTGATTTTGCGTTTGGGTTTTTTATGGAGAATCCTGCCCCTTGCAGCCCGTCATTATAATCAACTTCAGTTCCGGTCAGCATCGGTTCACTATAAGGATCGACAAACACCTTAATACCGCACATCTCGGCAACATAATCTTCTTCGGTCTCTTTTTCCTCAAAAGCCAGTCCATATTGATAACCGGAACATCCGCCGCCTGTCACATAAACCCTTAATCCGTAGCCGACTTTATTCTCGGACGCTAAGATCTCCTTAAGTTTGACGCTAGCCCGCTCGGTTAATGTAAGAATGTCTCCCATTGAAGGACTCCTCCTAATTTAAACTATTATAGCACAGGTCTTACTCAAAACGTGGAAAGAGGAACAAAGGGGCACCCTGCCTCGTGAACATGGGTGTCAAATTCATCTCGGAAATGTTTTAGAATGCTTTCAACAACGATGGAGGCCCCCGTTAAGAGATAGCAGTATCCCCGCCCTTTGATCATGCCACAAACCTGCTCAACCTGCTTGATCTCCTTCTCGCTCCCCCTGCCGGATTCAATTCGTTCTAAAATCTCAACAAGGTGCGCCGTTCCAAGCACACAGGGCGGACATTGCCCGCAACTTTCCCTCGCGAAAAAACGGGCATATTCAATTGCAGCCTGGATCATGCAGGCGTCTTCCGAGAGCACGATGACTGCGCCGGTTCCGAGGCCGGATCCAATCATTTTGAGCGAATCGAAATCAAGTAACACGCCGGTTTGATATTCAGGAATAATGGTGTTGGAAGGTCCTCCTGGCAGAACGGCCTTCAGACGTTTCCCATGCTTGATCCCCCCACCATAGTCTTCAATGAGTTCATTAAGTGGTATGCCCAACGGCAGTTCATACAGCCCTGGGTGCTTTATATCTCCCGTAAGGGTAAAAATCATTGTTCCGGGAGAGGTCGGAGTCCCTGTTGTTCGAAACCAGAGTCCCCCCTTTTGCATAATGTGAGGAACGTTCGCAAGGGTTTCCGCATTATTGACCACCGTTGGTTTGCCGTAGAGCCCATGCATGGCGGGATAGTAGGGTGGTTTCTGTCTCGGCTGGGCGGCCTTTCCTTCAATAACCTCTAGTAGCGCCGTTTCTTCTCCGGCGACATAAGTACCCGGACTTTTGCAAAGATGGAACACTGTACGAAAGGGGGCGTTATCTTGTCCCCAATAACCATGTTCCTTGGCCTCTTGCAGGGCAAGTTCCATAAATTGAATTTCGGTTTCAAAACGTCCATTGAGGTAGAAGTATATCTCGTCGGCGCCAATGGCATATGCCGCGATGAGTGCGCCTTCAATAATTTGATGGGGGTTGGTTCTTAACAGGTATCGGTCTTTATAGGTTCCCGGCTCGTCCTCCGCTGCGTTACAACAAAGATACTTCTGTCCGTTTTGCCGGTGGGCAACCATGTCCCATTTCTTCCACGTGGCAAAACCGGCGCCGCCGCGTCCTCGCAGACCGGAAATCTTTATGTTTTCCAAAACGTGCGCGGCGTTTGAGGTGATCGCCTTGACAAATCCTTCATATCCGCTGTTCTGGCCATACGTTTTATAGGAAACCGGCTGGACCGTTGGAAGCGTCTCTAATAAGATGTCACCTTCTGTCAAGATACGGGACTCGTTCACGGGCGAAGCCTTCTTCGTTTCCTCAATTTAAGTTCAAACTTCTGGATTGTTTAAAGAGGTTGCTATGCGTTCGCAACGGACATTAATTTGCGATTTCTGGCAATCATGTGAGGACGGTTTTTCCGGTTTGCCATGATCACAGGATCTAGGATTTCTCCACAATTGATACACCTGTAACCGCTAAATTGGATATAACCAGTATCGTCACTGATATCCTCAAAGTACTGCGAAATCATATGTCCCTTGCATCTTGGGCACTCCATCGTTTTTCTCCTTAAGTTTAGGCTGCGAAAACATCCACTTTAAATTAAGGAGCAATATTTATGCCATACCATTAACAATAAATTTTAATTAAAAATCAATTAGTTGTATAATTATACGCCAAAAAACAAACGTTTCAAATAAAAACACATATCGTATTAAAAAGAAAAATAACAATTTTTTAATAATTAAATCAATTAGTTATATTATATGTCCTAAAATGAAACAACTCCTATAATGAAACGCTTTTATGTTTCATAAGTGAGTATTGTTTGGCCTTCCTCCATAGGGTCGTCCGGCTGATTCTTAATTTTTCAGCCGTTTTGCTATAATTCCAGTTGGTTTGCTCCAGGACACTGGCAATTAATTCCCGTTCCATGATACGAAGCGGATCTCCTTGATCGATGGCCCGCTTTAGTGTTGTTTGGCCTACGAGTTGAATGTCTTTTTGAATATGTTCCGAATCGAGGGTGTCTCCCGAGCAGAAGACCATCGCATGTTCAATAATGTTGCCGAGCTGTCGGATATTTCCTGGGTAATCGTATGCCATGAGAATCGACATCGCCTCCGGCGAAACCCGGGTAACCTTTCTCCCCATTTCCTTATTCAGCCGGCTGATAAATTGATTGACCAAAAGCGGAATGTCATCTTTTCTGGTGCGCAACGGAGGGAGAAAGAGGGGTACCACGCGTAGACGATAGTAGAGGTCTTGCCGAAACTCACCCGCATCGACCGCTTTTTTTAAGTCTTTGTTGGTGGCCGCGATGATTCGGACATCCACTTTAATACGATTGGAATCTCCTACTTTTTCGATTTCTCCCTCCTGGATAACGCGAAGGAGTTTTACCTGTGTAGAGGGGCTTATTTCTCCAATCTCATCAAGAAAAATGGTTCCCCCATCCGCCAGCTCAAATCTCCCTAATTTGTGGAGGATGGCGCCGGTAAACGCCCCCTTGACATGCCCGAAAAGTTCAGACTCAAGCAGGCCTTCCGCTAATGCGCCACAGTTGACCCGGATAAATGGCTTCTCTTCTCTTAGAGAAAACTGGTGGATAGAATGGGCGATCAGCTCTTTGCCGGTGCCGCTCTCCCCTTCGATTAAAACGGTGGACTTGGTTTTGGCAATCTTCGGGAGGAGGCGATAAATCTCCAGCATCTTCTCATTTTTTCCGATCATGTTCTCAAAGGAAAACCGCTCCCGAATGACCTCTGCCATCAGCTTGTTTTTGATCCGTTCTTCTATCAATTGCCACATAAACTTGGCCGAGAGGCTTCCCATGACCTCCACCTGTTTTGGTGTTTCCTCCAGCGCTTGGCGAACGGCTGGGTTTCCGGTCACATCGATTACAATGTCGATCTCTTCCGTAAGAAACGATCGGTAATCGGTGCTAATCGGTATTTTGAAGCGACGCGCAAGGTCAAGCCCGTTGGCGTTTGGGTTGATATCGGCAACCCCCGCAATTTTGACAAGCGGGTCTTTATGCAAGATGTCAATGAGTGCAGTTCCCCCCTTCCCACCTCCAATAATAACGACCTTGGTCATTAAACCTCCTGCCTTAAATTTCCATCTGCCGTATTAGGTAAGTCCTATGCTGAAGCGAACGTTAGAGCCCAGAAAATAGCGACTGATGTGTGAAGAGAATTAAAGGACTTGGTCGACTGTTTTACAAAGTTCCTGAACGGCTGCAACGGATTTTCTGAATTTTATTTCTTCTTCCGAAGTTAAGCTGATCTCAATAATCTTCTCAATCCCGCCATGTCCCAACTTTACGGGAACGCCGACAAATAAATTATCCACCTTGTATTCGCCCTGACAAAATGCCGCGCATGGAAGAATCTTCTTCTTGTCCTTCAGAATAGAGACGACCATTTCAACAATGGCGGCAGACGGTGCAAAATAGGCCGATCCCGTTTTCAGCAGCCGGACAATTTCAGCACCCGCGTCTTGCGTTCTTTGCATGATAGCCTCTATTCGTTCCTTAGAGATTACTTCGGTAATAGGGATGCCTGCCACGGTCGTATAACGTGGCAGCGGCACCATGCTGTCCCCATGCCCTCCCAATACAAACGCCTGGATATTCTCAACGGAGACATCAAGTTCCATGGCAATAAATGCCTGAAAGCGCGCCGCATCCAGGACGCCGGCCATTCCCAATACCCTCTCCCTCGGAAACTTGCTGACGCGGTAGGCGACATAGGACATCGCATCCAGTGGATTGGACACAACGAGAAGTATGGCATCCGGGGATCTTTGGACAACCTCCTCTGTGACTTTCTTGACAATATCAATATTAACGCGCAAAAGGGCGTCTCGCGACATCCCGGGTTTTCTAGGAATACCGGAGGTGATAATTACAATATCCGACTGCGCGGTTTCTTCATATCCCGTCGATGCGATGAGGTGGCTATCGTAACGGTAGATCGGAGCCGACTCGATCAGATCTAATCCCTTCCCCTTAGGGAGATCAGGTTCTATGTCGACCAAAACCACATCGGAGAGTTCTTTCTCGATCAGCCTCTGTGCTGTGGTTCCGCCGACATTCCCTGCACCAATAATGGAGATCTTATTTCTCTTCATTCCACTTCATCATGTCTAATGATGGAGAAAACAACGGCCCTTATCGCTTTCATGATACGCTTAGTTTAAGTAAAATCAAATGTTGATTATATCGGAAACCCAGCCTTGGATCAAGGTAAAGGGCCGGGACATGTGCTAAAACTAAACGGTTTTTGACAAGCAGAATCCAATTTAGTATACTTGTTTCAAAAAAGTGTCTCCTCTATGGCACCGCAATCGCCTGACAAGCCAAAATCAAATCAGCTGGCACTTATCCTCTCCGGTCTTATGCCGGGCTTGGGACAATTCTATAATGAGGATTGGGGAAAGGGGGCCGCATTTTTTATCGTATCAACGATGTTAGATAGCGTCCTTCTGCCTGAAAACTACTTTGATATCCTGCAAGGCAATGTCCCGTTTTCTTCTGGGCTCTTAGGTCGGCTTTTGTTATTGGCCGCTTTCCGGGTGGGGTGTATCTATGACGCCGATCGTTCGGTAAAGCGGAGAAACGCAGCCCTTCCTGTCTTGCCTCAAAATCACTAAAGAACGGTTTAGAACCAAAGATTCCCTATCACATCACCTTGTCATACAGATGCTTGTTCAAGGG
>SBBT01000149.1 GCA_005239595.1 Candidatus Troglogloeales bacterium
GAGCATCAGGAGGTTTTGGCTTGCGACCATGCAGAGTAATACAAAGGTCGAAAGGGAAAGCAGGGCGTGAAACCGGGCCTGTCCGCTGTCCTGCTGCATGTAACGAACGGAAAAGAGGAAGACAAGAAAACCGATGACGGAAATGAGTGCCATCATCACGGCGGCCAGCCGGTCGATATACAAGCCGAACGAGAAAAGGCTACCTGATACAAAAAGCGGAATCTGAATCGGCGCCGCACCGGTCGCGCCAACGGCATAGAGTGTAAAGAACGAGACCCCGATCCCCACGACTTGAGCGAATGTGGCAATCGAGTATGCCCTCCGACCGATTAAGCCTTCCAAAAGGCCGACGGTTAAGGCTGCCAGGAGCGGCGCAAGCGGTATTAGTAATGGAGCGTATGCGGGTATCATCCGTTGATCTCCTCCAAAACTCTTTTTATTCAGAGGGGGATGCTGTCCTCCCGCTCTTTTTTTAGTCAAAAAAAAAGCCGACTCTTCTCAAACCAGAGCCGGCTTAAAGCCCAACCGATCCTCTCTTCAGGACCCTTCAGGCTATCTTCCGTATGTAGTGATTAAGCCCCACCGCAAGATTCCACGTCAAGAAAAATAATTTCAGTATCTCTTTCCCAGATTTTCATTCAGGGTGAAAATAATAACCCTTTCCCCTGTTTTGGTGCTGATATCGGTATGCAGGCTGATGACCTTCAGACCGGTGACCTTCTCAATGACCTCGGTCAACAGCTCTCTGGCCTGTTCAAGAAGACTGGAACGGACCCTCTTAATGAGAGGGGCTCCCTCCGGATTTTTTGCGAGCTGCTGTTCGGCCAGGGTCAGCACCCCCTTCAAGCGAATGAGAATCATGTCATCGATAATATAGGCCCGGGTCTCCATGGGGCCCCGGCCCATATATTCCTTCTCAAATTGGATGATGGCATTGGCGATCTCCGCCTCCATCTGCCCTTTGGTCTTCTCCATCTTCTCCTTAATTCCAGAGACACTATTCATTCAGTGTCTTTTGGTTGGGTCCTTTCCAGAATTGCTCTGACCCGGCATGCTTTTTCCATGGCACTCTGCGGGTCTGAATCGGCAATCGTCACATGTCCCATTTTTCTTCCCTCTTTGATCAATTCTTTTCGGTAATGACAAACCCGTGCACCGGGGATCGCGAGAAGCTCATGGAGCGGACCGGGCGACTTCAGGGCGGCAATCTCGTGGCCTAAAATATTGACCATCACCGCCGGGGAGAGGAGATGTGGCGGCACGAGCGGGAGGCCGCAGAGAATCCGGACCTGCTGCTCGAACTGGGAGACGGTGCAGACGTCCATGCTGTAGTGGCCGGCGTTATGCGGGCGAGGGGCGATTTCATTAATGAGGAGTTCGCCGTTCTCCACCAGGAACATCTCGATGCAAAAAACCCCGACGCCATTCAGAGCAGTGATCACATCGGTTGCCAGGGCGGTCGCTTTGCATGCCAGCGCCGGATCGATCTCGGCAGGAACCTGGCTGAGACGAAGGATTCCCTTCTCATGAACGTTGTCGGTCACCGGGTAGGCGTTGAACGCGCCCTGATCGTTCCGGGCGACGATGACGGAGATCTCCTTGAGGTACGGCACCCGTTTCTCTACGATCCATCCGGCGGGGCAGGGCTGAAGCTGTTGCGACAGAGCCGCGACCTCCTCGGGGCAATTCAGCGGCCATTGGCCGTGCCCGTCGTATCCCGCGTTCGCCGTCTTGCAAATGACCGGAAGGGCCAGCTCTTCCACCATTTTATGAAGCTCGGAGAGATGCGTCACTGCCAAAAACGGCGTGACCGGAAAACATTTCTCCGCGAGAAAGCTTTTTTCGGAAACCCGATTTTGAAGGAGGCGTAAAACCCCGCTCCCAGGCCGGACGGGGAGCTTGGCTTCGATCGCTTCGACCAGAGAAATTGGGATGTTCTCCCATTCATAGGTGGCCGCGTCGCTCTGGCTTAAAAATAATTGAAGGCCTTGCGGGGCGTCAAAAGGCAGGGCGACAAATCGGTCGGCCCATGCGCCGGCGGGGGCCGCCGGATCAGGATCCCAAATGGTTACCTGGTAGCCGAGCCGCCTCGCGGCGACCGCGAAGAAAGTCCCGAGCTGCCCTCCCCCCAGAATTCCGAGTTTTTGCCCGCCGACCATCACGCTACGCGCCTTCTAACACCAATCGGGTCTGCAGGGCGCGGTACTTCAAAAGCGCGTCGCGGACATCGGAATATTTCAGCGCCAGAATTTCGGCCGCCAGCAGCGCGGCGTTCTCCGCTCCGCCGATCGCCACCGTCGCGACCGGAATGCCCTTCGGCATCTGAACGATTGAAAGGAGCGAATCCATCCCCCGGAGATTTTCCGTCGGGATCGGGACTCCGATGACTGGAAGATGGGTCTTCGCCGCAATCATGCCGGGAAGATGGGCCGCCCCTCCCGCCCCTGCAATAATCACCTCAATTCCCCTCCCCTCGGCGGTTTCGGCATACCTGAACATCTGATCGGGCGTCCGGTGGGCCGAGACCACCTTCAGTTCATTTGAAATACCGAGGTCCTTCAGCAGCGCTTCCGCTTTTTCCAACACCGGGAAATCGCTTTTGCTTCCCCCCACAATTCCGACCAGCGCCCCTTTCGTCCTGATCGCTTTTTTCTCTTGTTTCGGCATCTCTCTTCCTGTTCATCCTCCGCTCTTTTTAGTCAAAACATAAGCTGACGCATGCAGCCAGTGTTCCGGTTGTTGGAACATTTCGTCATTTTGCATCAGGCCACACCGTTAGGTCAATCTTTCAGTTGAGGCAACGATGAAGTCATTAAATCAATTTAATCTGTTCCGGCCCCTATCCACAGATTGAGAGGTTCAATCTACGCCTTCGTTTACGTTCTCTTTCGCGTGGAAGATGTGGTAGAGCACCGGCAGTACCAGCAATGTCAGTGCCGTGGAGGAGAGAATCCCGCCGATCACCACCGTCGCGAGCGGGCGCTGCACCTCCGCCCCACTTCCCACCGCAAGTGCCATGGGAACAAATCCGAGGGAAGCGACGAGCGCCGTCATCAAAACCGGACGAAGACGTGTCATCGCGCCGTTGAAGATGGCCTGATCCAAAGAGTGACCTTCTGAACGAAGCGTATTGATGAAAGAAATCATCACCAGCCCGTTGAGCACCGCGACTCCGGAAAGCGCAATGAAGCCAACCCCCGCCGAAATGGACAACGGAATGCCCCGCAGCCAAAGCGCCGCGACCCCGCCGGTGAGGGCGAGCGGCACGCCGGTGAAAACCAAAAGGGAATCTTTGACGGTTCCAAATGTGACAAACAGCAGGAGAAAGACCAGCAGGAGAGCGACGGGCACCACAATTTTCAGGCGATTTGAGGCAGAGATCATCTGCTCAAACTGCCCTCCCCATGCGGTCCAATAGCCCGCCGGAATCGTTACACGCTCCTCTATCGTTTGCTGGGCCTCCTCCACGAACGATCCGATGTCGCGCCCTCGCACATTGACCGTCACCACCACGCGACGCTTGCCATTCTCCCGGCTGATCTGATTCGGGCCCGGGGCGACATTGAAATCCGCCACGGCGCCGAGGGGGAGGTAAGCCGCGACGGTTCGACCTTCAGAAAGAAGAGCGGCGACCTGTCGGGTCTCTACCTGTCCGGTTTGAGGAAGAGGAACGGGGATTCGCTTTAATGCCTCAATTCTGCCGCGCATCTCCTCCGGCAGGCGGACGATTAGATCAAAGCGCCGGTCCCCCTCAAAGATCTGACCCGCTTCTTTTCCCCCGATGGCAATTTGAACCACCTCTTGAACGTCGAAGAGATTCAGGCCGTACCGGGCCATCTCCTTCCGGTTCATCTGGATCGTCAGGACCGGCAGGCCGGTCACCTGCTCCACCTTGACATCGGAAGCACCGGGGATTTTCTCCAGGACATCCACAATCTCCTGGCCGGTCCTGAGAAGGATGTCCATGTCATCGCCAAAGACCTTCACCGCCACGTCGCTTCGGACCCCTGCGATCAGCTCGTTAAACCGCATCTGAATCGGTTGGGTGAACTCGTAATTATTCCCCGGAATTTTTTTGACCTCCGCTTCGAGCGCCCGGACTAAATCGGCCTTGGACCGGTTCGGGTTCGGCCATTCCGACCTCGGCTTTATCATGATATAGTTATCGGCGACGCTCGGAGGCATCGGGTCGGTGGCGATATCCGACGTCCCGAGTTTGGCGAAGATCGTCTCCACCTCCGGGAACTCTTTGATCTTCTGCTCTAAGACATATTGCATCTCGATCGCCTGTGAGAGGCTGGTCCCAGGTATGCGCAAGGCATGCATCGCAATGTCCCCCTCATCGAGGCTCGGGATGAATTCGCTCCCCATCCGGGATGCAACCCATCCGGTCAACATAATGAGCAGGGCTGCAGCCGTCACCACCCATGTCCTGTTTCGAAGCGAGAGGTTCAACAAAGGGGAGTAGGCCTTCTTGGCCCATCGGACCAGGATATTTTCTTTTTCGGAAAGCTTTCCGGAAAGCAAAAGCGCCACCGCGGCGGGGACAAAGGTCACGGAAAGAATCATCGCGCCGAGCAGCGCGGCGATGACAGTGAAGGCCATCGGGATGAACATCTTCCCCTCGACACCGGTGAGGGTCAAAATCGGCAGGTAAACGATCATGATAATCAGCTCGCCGAACAGGGTTGCCCTCCTAACCTCCTTGGAGGCCTCAAAGACCACATCAAATCTCTCGGCGCGGGTCAGAAGCCGTCCCCGGCTATGCTGCTCTTCCGACAGCCGGCTGATGCAGTTTTCAACGATAATAACGGCGCCGTCGATGATGATCCCGAAGTCGAGGGCACCTAAGCTCATGAGATTGGCACTCACCTTATTGCCGACCATGCCGGTAATCGTAAAGAGCATCGATAAAGGGATGACCAGCGCCGTAATCAGAGCGGCCCGGATATTCCCCAAAAAGAGAAAGAGGATCGCGACGACCAGCAGCGCCCCTTCCATCAGATTTTTTTTGACCGTCTCAATGGTGGCATCGACCAGCGTGGTCCGGTCATAAACCGTCTTGGCGACGACGCCTCCCGGAAGGGTCCGGTTGATCTCCGCCATTTTTTCAGCGACTTTTTGAGAGACCGTCCGGCTGTTCTCGCCGATCAACATGAAGATCGTGCCCAATACGACCTCTTTTCCATTTTCGGTGGCGGCGCCGGTCCGTAGCTCTTTTCCGAGAAGCACCTCCGCCACGTCTTTGATGTAGACAGGAACCCCTTGCCGATTTCCGAGAATGATCTGCCGGATATCCTCCAGGTCGGCCACCTGGCCAGGTGCCCGGATCAGGTACTGCTCGCCGCGATGCTCAATGTATCCCGCGCCGACATTGGCATTGTTCTTTCCGAGGGCCTCAATGATGTCATGGAAGGTCAATCCATAAGAGATCAATTTCTCCGGATACGGGGTGACGTGAAACTGCTTCTCATATCCGCCGACGGTGTTGACGTCGGTAACCCCCGGAATATTTCTGATCTGCGGCTTGACGATCCAGTCCTGTATCGTTCTCAAGTCGGTCGGGGTATAGGAGGTACCGTCCGGTTGTTTCGCCCCTTCTTTCGCCTCGACAGTCCACATGAAGATCTCGCCGAGGCCGGTGGCGATCGGTCCCATCGTCGGCTCAATTCCCGGCGGAAGATTCCCTTTGGCCTCCTGAATCCGCTCATTCACCAACTGCCGCGCAAAATAGATATCGGTCCCGTCCTCGAAAATGACGGTCACCTGCGAGAGACCATAGCGGGAGATCGACCGGGTCTCCTTCAAATGGGGAAGCCCCGCCATGACCGTTTCAATGGGGAAGGTGATCCGCTGTTCGGCCTCTACAGGGGAGAAACCCGCCGCCTCGGTATTGATCTGAACCTGGACATTGGTAATATCGGGCACCGCGTCGATCGGAAGGCGCTGGTAATTGTAGACCCCCAACACAGCAACCGCCAACGTTACCATCAGGATGAGCCATCGCTGTCGGATGGAGAACTTCAGGATTCGTTCAAGCATGGGGCTTCTCCTCTTTGATGGTCACCTTAATGGTCGTGGGTCGCCCCGGACTTACCGAGATCGGCCTTCAAAACAAAGCTGTTCCGGGTGGCATATTTCTCTCCGGCAGCGAGACCGGATACCACCTCCACCCACTTCCCGTCTCTCCGTCCCAACTCCAAGGGACGGGCTTCAAACTGATTGCCATATTGGACAAAGACGACATCCCAGTCACGGAAGGTCTGGAGGGCATCAGCCAACACAGCGACCGGCACCGGCACCTCTTCTTGGAACAGCTCGACCGTGACGAAAAGGCCGGGACGCCAGAGCCCTTTTGGATTCGGGATGTCGACATGGGCCGCGGCGGCACGGGACTGCCCGCCAATCAGCGGCCCAAGATACGACACCTTCCCTGTCGCCGAAAGCCCCAACTCTTTTGATCGCACCGCCACCTTTTGACCCACCCGGACGGCCCACAAGTCCTTGGCATAAACCGTGATTTCCCCCCATACGGTTGAAAGATCGGCGACGACGAAGATGTCGGCATCCTCTTTAATCGCTTCGCCGACCGAAACCCGTTTTTCGATAACGATTCCATCCTGCGGGGCTCTCAATTCATAACGTGTGAGTGTTCCCTCACCAAACGGAGCCCGAAGCTGATGTTGGATCACCTCTCCTTCCGGCTCGATTGCAAGCAGGGAGAGGTCGGCGCGCGAAAGTCCCAGCGCCAGCAGCTTCTGCTCGGAGGCTTGCCTGGCAATCTCGGCTTCTTCCAGATGATGGCGGGCGGCCAGGTAATCCTGCTCGGGCGAGATCTTTTTCTTCCAAAGGCTTTCCTCCCTTACGAAAGAAGCCTGGGAAAATTCAAGACGGTGTACCGATTCCATATACTCGGTTTTTGCCTCCGCCAGCTCGCGGCTGTCTATGACGGCGATGAGTTCTCCCTTCCTGACTTTATCCCCCAGGTTTTTATGGACCTCTACCACAACTCCCGAGAGCCTGGGAACGACATGCGCCACCTTATTTTTGTTGAGCCCAATCTCGCCCGGAAGCTCCAGGATGGTTTTCATCCGGACAGGCCCCGAAGTCTGAATTTCAATCCCTGCGGCAGCCACCGCTTCAGGGGCCATCTCCACTCTTCCTTCAACCTGGGAGTATTCCCATTGGTAGGACTGCCCCTTCCATTCTGCGGCGACCCTTACATCAAAGGAGTGCGGCTCTTCAACGACTTTGTCGCCGTGGAGGTAATCCCCCTCCTTTTGGAAGCGAATTTCATCGACCCTTCCACCCAGCCGGTGCAGCACGATATCGAGTTTAACCTCATTCGGATCAATCGGTTTTCCCTCCTCATACGAGTAGATTCGAAACTGCGGCGGCACCCCCTTCTCGTAAATTGTCACCTCGACCTGAAAGCCGTCCTTGGAGAGGAGTTTTCCCCTATGAGGCCCCTTGACCACCTCGGCGGCCTCTTTCTCTTCCGATCTCCCATGAGGATCTCTCTCCATCGATGTTCTCTCTGTGCGCAACGTGAGAAATGCCACGACGATCCCCATCAACAAGGTGACGATGATCGGCGTTGTAATTCCTGTTTTCATTTTATGACTCCTTATTATTTCATCACCGGGATTTCCTGAACCGCGTCCAACCGTTGCCCAATCAACCGTTCCACATCGGCCACCGCCTGGTGGTAGTCGGTCAACGCGCGAAGCAATTGCGACCGGGAACCAAAGAAGGTCCGCTGCGCGTCGAGAACATCCAGAAGGCTGAACTTCCCCAGGCGATACCCTTCGTTCACCGCCTCAAATGCTGTTTTCGCTCCGGGAAGAACCGTCTCTTCCAAAGAGGTCACCTCACCATATGCCGTGGAGAGGGCGCCGTGGGCCTCGGCGAGCAAGGTGGCGACCCTCACCTCGGCGGCCCGCCGCTCCTCTTCTGCTCTTGTCAGCCGGAAGCGCGCCTCTTCGGTTCCCCCCTGATTCCGGTTAAATAACGGAAGAGGGATGGAGAGACCCACGACGAAGACGTTGTCTCCCGACGTGTTGTATCGCCTGACTCCTCCCGTCATGGTGATGTCCGGAATGGCCCTCAACTTTTCCATGTCGACGAGCGTCTGACGTTGCGAGATCTCAGCCGCCCATCGGGCAAGGTCCGGATTCCGGGAGAGATGGCGGGCCAGTTGAGGAAGCGAAGGGATCGTGGAGACAGGACCGAGATCCCCCTGGCCCCTCGCAAAGAGGGGGGCGGTGCTTCCCCAGGTCGCGGCCAGGCGCTTGCGAGAGGCATCCCATTCCCGTCTGGCCCGTTCCAACTCGATCCGGGTGGAGGAGAGGGCGACATTCGCCTTCGTCTCTTCGACAGGGGAGACCTTCCCCGCCTTCACCCTTTCAGAAACGATTTTTGCTACCTGCTCCGCCAGCTGTACCGTTTCCTCCATGAGCGCCAGCTGCTGTTGCGCTCCCAAAACATCAATAAAGGCCTGAGAAACCCGCGTTGCGACATCGATCCGTTTGGCTTCATAATCCCATCCCGCCAGATCGCGCGTGAACGAGGCGATCTCCCTCCTTTTGGACCGCTTCCCTCCCAACTCAATCAACTGGCTGAGTTGGAGGGTCGTCTCCGGCTGGCGGACGGCTTCAATCTCCGCATCGATCACCGGGTTGGGAAGAAGCCCGGCCTGAAGCGTTGCAGCCTCGCGGGCGCGGACTTCCCATGAGAAAGCCTGAAGCTCCGGGTTCTTCATTAACGCCAGCGTCAGGGCTTGCCGCAACGTGACCGTCCCGGCTGGTTCTTCTATTTCATTTTGTGTCGCTTTTTCCTGTTTGGCGGGAGGACGAGACGCGGGGAGATCGCTCCCAAGTGGGCGGGACCATGGAAAAGCGGTATCTAAACGGTCGGTGGCGCAACCGACAAGCCCAAATAGCAGCACGACGCCTAAAATAAGTCTTTTTGAATACATGAAATCATCCTCCGAAAAATTCTTATTCCGTAGAGAAGCAACACGTGGCGTCTCTACCGGCTACCGTCTCGGGTCAAAATAGAGACGGACGAAACGGATCATCGTTTATGAGGATTTAGATCAAAAGGACGGTCGTGCGGATGGAAAGCAGCGTAGGATTTGGGAAAGGGGGTGGATGAACCGTAATCGGTTTTGGGAGAACTGGCTGAAACTGCGACAGCCCTATCAGGGGAATGCTCTTTAAAGGGGTGATTGTTTTTGTTCCAGCCGGGATATTTTTTTGCTGATCGGAGAGGTGAAACACGTGGTCAGCCGGGGAAACCTCGCCACGGGTATCTTCGGAAACCAGTTGATCAGTCCCATCATGCTGGTGTGGTCCGGGAAGGCCGATCGGCGTTGCATCCCCACGGGTTTGTCGGGCGTGACGAAAAACAAGATCAAGGTGTGCATGATCTTTGGCTAAAGATATTTGGTGAGTGTGATCCATCGTCAAAAACAATAACGGAAATCCCTGCAACCCTCCCACCGAGACAAGAAGAGAAGTCGCCAGGCTGAAAAGCGCCTTTAGAACCAGAGAAGATTTTTTTAGCAGACGGGACCCCGCTCTATCCATGACGAATAACCTAAATGGCATAACTCCGCACAATCTACTCACCTGTCAAAGCAAAGTCAATCTGTCAGTTTACTGCAAAAACAAAATGTCAGTTGTGTTTTAATTAAGCCGTATTTTGTAATGGCCGTTTTTTGATGGGGCATTTCTCGATTAAACCCTGTAGATTCTCCTTTGACAGAGAAAAAACCGTGTGTTTTTTATGCCTCACACATTATACATTCCCATCGTATCGGCACGCATATTGATTCCCCCAATTCCCATGAATCAGTCCCGATGGGCCTCAATCCCGAATCGACGCCATCAGACGATGCACCTGCCTTCCTGAAACACCTAGAACTTCGGTACCCTGTTTGATATCCATCGTCCCGTCCATTACCTTGTGAACCACAATCAATTTCGGCTCTTTTTTATCGTCAGTAAATCATCCTTCCCCTCCTGTCTCTTCGGTTACACCAGAAGTTATCTTACTGACATTTTGTTTAAGCTATCACAGAGGCAATACGGGACTGAACTTTTCAAGGCGATGCGGGGCTTGACAAGGACTTGACAAGGAAAAGATTAATATAAGAGAATAGCCGATTTATAGGCTTTTGTGGTCAAAGGGGAACAATGTCTATTACCTATCGTCAACCGAGCAAGTTAAGAAGAAAGCGGACCCATGGTTTCCTGAAAAGAATGGCGACACCTGGTGGAAAAAGGGTCATTAAAAGAAGAAGAGATAAAGGAAGGGTGCGTCTTACCGTATAGGGTTGTCGTAAAAAAACTGGTACGGAAAGATACGGACCAGGTCTTTAAGAATGGGGAAAAGTACAGTTCCAATCAGATAACCCTGTTTTTGTCGAGAAACGAATCCGAAAAGGTTAGGCTCGCAATCCGTACGCGAAGACAGGTTGGGATAGCCGTTCAGCGGAATCGGGTAAAGAGATTCATACGGGAATCGATCCGTAAACAGAGAACACTCTTTAAAGGCTATGATTTTATCATTATTCCTAAAAAACCTCTCACAGAACTTGGATTTCACCAAGTATCAACCCTGGTGAAAGACATATTTGAGAAAATCTCGAAACGGTAATGGCTTACTTTTTTACACTGTTGATACGGCTATATCAGGTGATCGTCTCTCCTTGTCTCCCGCCATCCTGCCGATTTTATCCCACATGTTCGTCTTACTCAATTCAGGCGGTTGAACGATTTGGATTCCCAAAAGGAATGTCCTTAACCTTCAGGCGCCTCATCCGGTGTCATCCCTTCTGTTCGGGTGGTTACGATCCGGTAAAATAGTTTTCTTGGAGCATCTATGGAACAACGGGTTATTCTGTTTTTGGTCTTGTCTATCGTTATTGTCTTCTCCTACCCTTATTTCCTGTCGATGATGGGCGTTCCCCCTGATAAACCAACGCAAAAGCAGGAAGTTCCGAAAGAGGCAAAAACCATACCGAATAAAGATGTCAGACAGAAAGAGATTGTCATGGAAACTGCTATCGAACCGGCGGGAAAATTGGAAAAAGTGATCGAAACAGACCTTTATCGGGTTGTTCTCTCAAATGTAGGTGGTACTATTAAAAAGTGGGAACTAAAAAAATATACCTATAAGAACGAGAAAGGAGAAGAGCGTCCGATTCAGCTTATAAAAGAAACCTCAAAAACACTACCTATAACAGTAATTGAATATGGAAACACAACAGATAGTATAGGGATTTATAAAATGGATGCTTCACCCTTAATATTAAACAAGGATAAACCAGAGGCAATTGTGGAAATGGACTACGTTAGTCCTAAAGGTCAAAACATCAAGAAGATCCTTAAATTTCACAACAATCAGTATTTGATTGACATCGATATCGAACGAGACGGAGGTGACACAGACTATCGGTTATCTCTCGGAACCAATTTTGGTATTCATGAATGGGGCAAAGAGTTTGTCGGGAGTATCGGGGCGATCAGCATGATCGAAGGAGAACTGGTAAAGGATGTGCCATCCGATCTGAATGGGACATTAACCCACACCGGAACACCGAACTGGCTTGCCCTGCATGATAAGTATTTTATCAGTGCCATCATTCCAAAACCAAACAATGAAAATAAATTAGGACCGGTTTCGGTTCGTAAAGAAGGAGAAAACCTATTAGAGGTTACCGTAAAAATTCCCAAAAAAACTTCCTTTTCGATCTATGCAGGTCCAAAAGAGTATGACCGATTGGCAAGCCTTAAGGTTTACCTGGAAGAATCAATTGATTTTGGCTGGTTTATCGCGGGAAGTTGGCTTCCGGTACGGCTGGTTGCCAAACCGCTCTTTTATGTACTTCAGGGGCTTTACAAGATAAGCCATAATTATGGTGTTGCGATTATTCTCTTAACCATTCTGGTAAAAGTTATCTTTTTCCCTCTCACGCGAAAAAGCCTTGCCTCCATGAAGGCAATGTCGGCAATGCAACCCAAAGTTGCGGCTATTCGGAAACAATGGGAGAAAAACAAAGAGAAAATGAATAAGGAGTTGATGAACCTCTATAAGGAAGAAGGGATAAACCCTTTAAGCGGATGCCTTCCGATGTTAATGCAACTTCCTGTTTTTATTTCTCTTTTTAATGTTCTATATGTAACGATTGAATTGAGGCAGGCCCCTTTCATGTTCTGGATACACGACCTTTCGGATAAAGACCCTTATTATGTCTTACCGATTATCATGGGGATTAGCATGTTTTTTCAGCAGCTTACGCAGCCTAATACGATGGATCCTATTCAGGCAAAAATTATGCTCTTTATGCCGGTCATCTATACCTTCTTCTTCCTTAATTTCCCGTCAGGGTTAGTCCTCTATTGGCTGATCAACAATATCTTAAGTATCGGCCAACAATACTACATAAATAAAGAAGGCTTGAATTTACAGAAAGCCTAAACCAGATGCAGACCCAGGGAGAGCAAAACAGCACGATCTGCGCTATCTCTACCCCCATGGGTGTCTCTGCAATCGGCATCATTCGAGTCAGCGGTCTGCAGGCCTTTTCGATTGTCCAGTCTTTGTTTAAAGGGAGAGGAGCGTTTAAAGAGTTTAAAACCCATACAGCCCACTATGGCGAAGTTTTTGACCCACGCAAAAATGAGATCGTGGATGAGGCGATATTCCTGCTCATGAAGGGGCCGCACTCCTATACCGGAGAAGACATGGTCGAAATCCAATCCCACGGAAACCCTGTTATTCTCAATAAAATCTTATCCATTCTTGTTTCGCAAGGGGCCAGACTTGCCGAACCTGGTGAGTTTTCCAGACGTGCCTTCTTGTCTGGGAGGATGGATCTTGCCCAGGCGGAGGCAGTCATGGAGATGATTTCCTCACAAAGCGATAAACGGTTTCAATGGGCACTCGGACAATTAAAAGGTAAATTATCAGAGAGAATTAATGAAATGCGTAGGGAGATCATTTCTCTTCTCTCCCAGATTGAGGCCTCTATAGACTTTTCAGAAGAAGGGATATCATTTTACACCCGGGAAGAAATGGACAAACAAATAGACGCTCTTCTTGGAAAAGTTCAGACACTTTTGGCCGGATATGAAGAAGGGAAAAAGATCAGAGACGGTTTTACTGTAACGATCGTTGGGCGTCCCAACGTTGGGAAATCGAGCCTGTTCAATCTTCTATTACAAGAAGAGCGGGCCATTGTCACCCATTATCCTGGAACAACACGGGATATACTCCAGGAATGGATTGATATAGAGGGGCTTGCTGTGAAGCTTTGCGATACCGCTGGGTATCGGAAAACAGATGACCCCATTGAATCGGAAGGTGTACGGCGGAGCGACTCTGCTATCGGGGTGTCCGATCTGACACTTTTTGTATTGGATGGGAGCGAACCACTTCAAAAAGAAGATATGGAACTGATGGATCGCTTAGAAACCATTGAAAAGGTTATTGTTGTCAACAAATACGATCTTACAAGACAGATTGATATTGGATTGATTGAAGGGCGTTATTCAGATATTCCCATTGTATGTGTTTCATCTGTAACGACGGAAGGCGTCATTGCCTTAAGAAACGAGGTAAAGAATCTCCTTATTAAGAATCCAGAAAGAGAACAACCGTTGGTAGCACTTTTAAGACATAAAAACGCATTAACAGCCACGGAAAAGGCTTTGTTAAATGCAATGACATCCTCTCGCGAAGGGGCATCGTGGGAATTTGTTGCGATCGACCTTCGTGAAGCGGCAGATTATTTAGGTGAACTTGTTGGAGAGATCACCACTGATGAAATTCTTGACAATATTTTTAATCAGTTTTGCATCGGGAAGTAAATGTTCCACGTGGAACATTTATATTTTGCCTTAAAGATTAGGAGGCTTCATGAAACATTTGCTTCTTGTATGGCTTGGTGGAGGTCTTGGCTCTGTTGCTAGGCTCACGCTTGGGAGTTGGGTGTTGCATCATCTGTCAGGCTGGAGGTTCCCTGTTGGAACTTTTGTCGTCAATATGGCTGGATGCTTGATGGCCGGTATTTTCTCAGGACTGTTTGAAAGACAGAACAGTTTAGATCCGGATATAAAGTTGTTTATATTTGCTGGAATTTTAGGTGGTTTTACAACATTCTCCGCATTTGGTGTAGAAACTGTCCATCTTGTTCGTAGGGGAGATCTATTCTTCGCGGTTTTGAATGTGTTATTAAGTGTTGTCTGTGGGTTATCTGTTTTGTGGTTTGGCATGAAAATTTCTTTTGTAACGCACCCATAATCAAAAAACATCATAAATATTCTGCATCGCTTCTGAGCGGTTTCATCGTGAGCGAGGAAGGATTTAAGTGGCCCTTTTGAAAATAACAAGATGTGGGCTCAACGCATTATTCGTGATGATCCTGCATTCTTTAAGAAGCTAGAAAAACAGTCGCTATCTTATATCTGGATTGGATGCCCCGATAACCGCGTTCCGGCGAATGGGATCGTTTGTCTTCTACCAGGAGGACTTTTTGTAGACCGCAATGTCGCAAATCTCATTAGACATGCCGACTTTAATTGTCCCTCTGTGATTCAGTATGCACTCGATATCCTCGGGGTTTCAAATATTATCGTTTGTGGTCACTCTGGATGTGGGGGGGAGGTGAAGCTGCAACCAAGGGAAATTATTAGGCTTAATCGATAATTTGTTTAGATATATTCAAGATATCATGCTAAAACACGCGGCATTATTGAAAGAAATAGATGATCCGGAGAAACGTTCGCATACAGTTTGTGCACTGAATATCATCGAGCAAGCAAAGAATATCAGTCAGAGATCGTCCGAAAGGCTTTGGAGAAAGATCGTAAAATGACGGTTCACGCATGGGTTTACAGCCTAGAGATGGGCTTTTGAGAGATATTTGGTTTACGGGTAAATACCTGCCTGGATGACATTGAAAACATCTAGATTGAAAACATCTAGGAAGATTTAATGATTCTCGTTTTACTCCTAACTCGAAGAAGATCAGATGAGGCATCGTTCTTTTAGATAGATCGCGACAGCTTATTGCAGTCAGGATTGATATTGTTCCACGTGGAACAATATCAGATGAAAAAGGCTCTTAAGAGATCTCTTTGTTATGGACAATAAATTGGATATTATCGTCGTTGGGGCGGGTCATGCGGGGACAGAAGCGGCCTTGGCCTCTGCGCGCATGGGAGCAAAAACCGCTCTCTTTACATTAAGCCTTGAAAATATTGGCCAGATGTCATGCAACCCTGCTATCGGTGGGATTGCAAAAAGCCATTTAGTTCGAGAAATAGATGTCCTTGGCGGAGAGATGGGCCGGGCCATCGACAAGGCAGGGATCCAATTTAAGATGCTTAACACCAGAAAGGGTCCTGCAGTCCGTGCCCTCCGCGCCCAGGCTGATCGGGATATTTACCGGAAAGTGATGACAGAAACCCTTCTAAATCAGAAAAACCTCTCTCTTATTGAAGGGATGGTAGATGAATTGCTGGTGGAAGATGGAAAAGTAATAGGAGTGATGCTGGAAGGCGGGACAAAGGTGTATGGTTCCGCCGTTATTCTTACAACCGGAACGTTTCTTTGTGGTCTTATTCATATCGGTTTAAGAAAATTTCCCGCTGGCAGAATTGGAGAGGCCCCCTCACAAAAGGCATCGCAAAGCCTGATCCGTTTAGGCTTTAACTTGGGCCGGCTTAAAACAGGAACGCCTCCTCGTTTGGATTGTCAGACGATTGATTTTTCTAAATTGACACCCCAATATGGCGATGAACCTCCTCTTCCATTTTCGTATTCGACAGAAAAATTAAAGGTGGATCAGATTCCTTGTCATCTCACCTTTACCAATGAAAAATGTCATGACATCATTAGAGGGAATCTTTCTGCATCTCCTCTCTATTCCGGCGTGATTACCGGAGTGGGTCCTCGATACTGCCCCTCTATTGAAGACAAGGTCGTCAAGTTCGCCTCGCATCCGAGACATCAGGTGTTCTTGGAACCGGAAGGGAGAGAAAGCAACGTTATATACCCTAACGGTATATCAACAAGCCTCCCTGAAGAGATTCAGATTCAATTTGTCCGGGCTATTCCGGGTTTAGAGCATGTCCGTTTTCTCCGACCGGGATATGCCATCGAATATGACTATGTTCCCCCGACACAACTATATCCGACGTTGGAAACCAAGCAGATATCAGGCCTTTATCATGCTGGGCAGATCAACGGAACATCGGGCTACGAAGAGGCCGCCGCACAGGGGATCATGGCCGGAATCAACGCAGTTTTGAAACTACGCAATCTTCCTCCGGTTATCTTTAAGCGATCAGAGGCGTATATCGGCGTCTTGATTGATGATCTGGTTACCTTTGGGACCGAGGAACCCTACCGGATGTTTACCTCACGGGCCGAGTATCGTCTTCTGCTGCGCCATGATAACGCCGATTTGCGACTAATGGAGAAAGGCCATCAGTTAGGCCTTATCTCCGATCCGCAATTTGATCGGTTTCTGTTGAAAAAAGATCGTATTGAGCGGGAAAGACGGTGGCTGAAAGAGACCCCTATTCGAATTTTTCCGGGCTGGGATCAAAAGCTTCAAGAGGTCGGAGTTTTGGATGTGTTGCCCACAACCACGCTTGAAAAACTGTTAAAGAGGCCCGACATTGATTATGAAAAACTGGTCGCGTTGTTTGATCTTGGAGATCGTTTGGATTCCGCCTTTGCGGACGAGCTGGAAATACAGATTAAGTATGAAGGCTACATCCAGCGAGAACTCTCACACGTGGCGCGTCTCCAGCAGATGGAAGAGAAAACCATCCCCCCCGCCTTTGATTATGCCGGTGTTACCAGCCTTTCGCGTGAGGTGCGAGAAAAGCTGACCAAGATTCAACCCTGCTCGCTAGGACAGGCAGCGCGTATTTCGGGCGTAACCCCGGCCGCTATCTCCATTTTAATGATCGCATTGGAGAAAAAACGTCGGAGTCAATCCGATGAGGGAGCGGTCAGCGCATCCCGGTAAAACCGTTCAGAAAACCGATTGACCCACCCATAAATCTGTACTACTATCCCTAAAGTCTGTGTCATCTAGGAGGTGTCTTAGACAATCGGTGTTCTTATAATCCAGGAGGGAGAGATGGCAACAGTTCAGATTCGTGGGAGCAAAGAAAGCTTTTCCGGAAATGAAGAGGTGGCGGCCTACCTTGGTCAGCAAGAGATCCTTTTTGAGTCCTGGGGGGTTGATCGACTTAATGGGCATCTTCGGGAGTCCTATGCCTTAAGCCCCGAAGAGAAGCAGCAGATTCTTGACCTCTATGATGTTGAGATTACTGATTTAAAGTCACGTCAAGGCTATCTGACACAGGATGTGATTGTTGTATCGGAGGCAACGCCCAATCTGGATGCAATCCTGGAAAAATTTAAAAAGGAACACCACCATACGGACGATGAAGTTCGGTTTGTTGTGGACGGCAGCGGGGTATTTACCATACGGAAAGGAAATTTGATTCTTGACGTGATTGTGAAAGCTGGAGATCTCCTGATGGTCCCGGCATATACACGGCATTGGTTTGATCTAACAGAAGAACGCAAGATCAAATGCATCCGCATCTTTAAAGACCCGGCCGGTTGGGTGGCTGTTTACGATGAGCCGGCCGCGTTAGCGACGAAATAGTCTACGGACACCTTCCCTCTCTCCAGAATAGGATACCGGATTGAGGGAACAGAGATTGGGGCGCCGCTGTCGGGGCGTCACCGGTCATAAAGGCTACCCCGATCGAAGAAGTTGATAGAAACATCCTTATAGATGGGGTGCGTCAACTCGGAATTTCCCTATCTCACGCCCAAATAGACCAGTTCTCTATTTATCTTTCTGCCCTTTTAAAGTGGAACAAAAAGATGAATCTTACATCGCTGCGGTCGGAGCGAGAGATCATCATTAAACACTTCCTAGATTCACTGGTGCCGCTGACTGTTCCAACGCTTGTGCGGGGGAATTGGATTGATGTAGGGACCGGCGCGGGATTTCCGGGCCTTGTCCTGAAAATTGCCGAGCCGAATATAAAAATAACCCTAGTAGACGCAACGGAGAAAAAAACAACCTTTCTTCACCATGTAATAGGAACGCTCGGTTTATCGGGTCTGTCGGTGGTTCACAGCCGGCTGGAACATTTGAAGGGAGAGCAATGGGATGGGACATATGATTCCCTTTTCTCTCGCGCCCTTAATCCAACGTTTGTTATAAACAGCGGGAGGCATCTTGTCCGTACTGGCGGCCACTTGGTTTTTTTTCAGGCGCACACCGACGCAACGCAATGGGAAAATCTCCTTAAAAATAAATCCAAAATGACATTGCAGACGATTCAGCGGTCTACCTTACCCTTATCAAATCTTACCCGTTCGCTTGTGATACTTGCGGTGAGTTAAAAAAAGAGAATTGTTTACTGGAGTGCGTAAATCTGCTTTCTGACCTGTTTGGCGATAAAGGAGCTCTTTCTTGCTGTAGTGAGGGCAACTCCCCTCCGCTTCTGCTCGCCTAGCCGAACAGCCTCCCGCGTTTTTCTAAGAAGTGTTGTTGCCGATATAAGGACTTTCTTCTTTTGGGGAGAGGGGATATCGCTTGATTTTACTTCTGTTATCAGTTGTTCGGTCTGTTCGATCAGTTGTTTTCCGTAAATAACAACCTCATGGATATGTCCTTCATTCCCATGCTGCACCATCTCCTGCGAAGTTCGATAAAGTCCGTCGGAGAGTTGCCGAATAGAAGGAGGGGGAGCCTCTTCAGAGGAAATTTCCCTTACAAGGGAAAACAGGGTAAGAAGAGGGATTAGGAAGAAAACAACTTTTTGCATTTGCCACCAGAATCCTGTAAAAATGTATCATTTCACAACGAATCCGTCAACAAACCATAGCGCAATTCAATTGTCATGAAACCTCTCTCTTTTCTCTCTTTGTTTTTTCTTTTCCTGCACCTGGCCCACGGCATCTCTTACTGCGCCGACATCGGAAGCTGGCATGTTCAGCAAGGAGAGGTGAACTCCAATGGTCTTTGGGGTGTCCACTTTATCTCATCGAGAGAGGGGTGGGCTGTTGGCGGCGAGGGATCTATCCTGCATACAAGAGACGGCGGTGTCCACTGGCAAGTTCAGTATAAAGAACGGGGAGAGCGCTTTTTCTCGGTCTGTTTTGTTAACGCGCAACGGGGATGGGTGGTTAGCTGGACAGGCAAGATTGTTTCCACGTACGACGGAGGAAAGAATTGGATAGAGCAGGCAAGTCCGGTTAAGGTCTGGCTTTGGGATATCCATTTTGTGGACTCAAAAAATGGGTGGATCGTCGGAGACAAAGGAACTGTTTTAAACACAACAGATGGCGGCAAGAATTGGCTCCAACAAACCAGCGGTTTTACCACTGCCCCTTTTCTGGAAGTATTTTTTGTCAATGCGAAGAAGGGCTGGATCGTCGGATGGAATGGCCTGATCCTTCATTCAGAAGATGGAGGACAAAGCTGGACTCCACAAAAAAGCGGGATCGCGCAACCGCTCGAAGGTCTCTTTTTTATTAACGTTTTGGAAGGTTGGGCTGTAGGCCGCCAGGGAATGATTCTTCATACGGTAGATGGCGGGTTGCATTGGCATCGTCAAGAAGGAACTACCGACAGCCTCCTCCTTAGCGTGCAATTTTCTACCGATCAGATCGGTTGGATTTCGGGAGGATCCGGGACCTTTCTTAGAACCAATAATGGCGGGATAACATGGGAAAAGACTATCCATCCCCTTCAGAAGACGATAGAAGGCTTATCCTTTGCCGATGCACAGCATGGCTGGGGGGTTGGCTGGGGAGGGGTGATCGTTCACACCAGGGACGGAGGAAAAAGCTGGGAAACCCAGATAGGCGGTTTTACAGACCGGTTTTTTAAAATACAATTTGTGAATGAACGTCATGGTTGGATTGTTGGCGAAGCAGGAGCGGTATTGCATAGCGATGATTCCGGAAAGCAATGGGTCTCTCAATATCCCGGAGAAGAATCCTGGCTCTTTTCGGCCCATTTTGTCTCGCATCGTGAAGGATGGGCTGTGGGCGAAAAGGGCACCATCTTGCATACGGTCAACGGGGGGAAGCAGTGGAAGCGCCAACAGCAACTGACGGAAGGAAGCCTGATGGGCGTCTATTTTATCGATCCTAAGATGGGATGGACGGTGGGCGAATCCGGGATGATTTTACACACCCAGAATGGAGGAGGAAAATGGCGTCTCCAGCTGAGTGAAACCATCGCGAACTTAAATGATGTTATATTTTCTGATGAGAAAAAGGGATGGATTGTGGGAGAAGGGGGAATCATGCTTCAAACGAATGATGGCGGTGAGAATTGGGGTCCCGTCTCTCTTCCAACCAAGGCTTCCCTCACACGAATCATTATGAAAGGATCAAAAGGGTGGGCGGTGGGGGAAGAAGGGGTTATCTTGACGACCGATAACGGTGGAAAACGATGGATCAGACAGCAAAGCGGCACATCGATGGCACTCATGGATATTTTTATGCTGGGGCAAGAGGGTTGGGCCGTTGGAGATTTGGGGACAATTCTTTATACCCGAGACGGAGGAAAGGGTTGGCAGTCATCGCAAAGCGGAACCGCCCAGCGTCTCAACGGTATTTACTTTGTCTCCAGAATAAGAGGATGGGCCGTTGGGAAAGGGGGGCTCATTTTAAAGTATGAACCAGCATCGATTCGTTAGAAGAGAACCGCTTCCCGATCGGCAGACGGAATGGTTTGTCCCTTCGTTTGGGCCTCTAAAATTCAGGATCGCGATGGGGCTCCTGTTTCTTCCCTATACTGGCATGGTGCTTGGATTTACCGTGATCGGCGCGATGTTGGCGACCTCCATTTTATGGGAGCGAGTGGCCGCGATTCTCCTGATCTATTTCTTCGGTCTCGGCATCGCTGCCCATGCACTCGATGCCATCGGTGGAAAAGGGGTAAAACCATGGGGCCAGCATTTTTCTAAAAAGCAGCTTTGGGTCGTAGCGATTACTGGATTGACCGTTTCCTATACCATCGGGATTTATTATATCCTCACGGCAGCGCCCAATCTCCTGGGGATCGCCGTTCTGGAAGGTTTTTTCGTATTTGCCTATAATCTGGAACTGTTTGGAGGGAAATTTCATACCGATACCTGGTTTTCCGTCTCGTGGGGCGTTCTGCCAACTCTGGCCGGATTTGTGATTCAGACCAATCGTCTCTCGCTCTCTTCTCTGGCTATTTCCGGGGCGATGGGTCTTATCAGTCTGGTTGAAATTAACGCATCTCGTCCTTATAAAGAGATTAAACGAAGGGGGGGGACCGATTCACTCCCGTACTATGAAACCATTTTAAAAAGCGTCAGCCTGGGAGTTATATTATTGGCGTGCGGGATGGTCTTATGGCGGCTGCCAGGCTAAGTATCTTGGTTGATTATGTGCCCCTTTTCCTGGCGCTCACGATCGCTGACCCCTGCAGGGTCAGCGATTTCACCTCGATCTGATCGAATCCTTCCTCACGCAAGGCCGCCTCTGTTTCAGATACCCAGGAGGTATTTCGAATGACGGCAGGGAGCTCCATGAAAACCTCTTTCCATTCGGGATACCACAACCCTCCAATCGGTTGAAGCATTTTAAAATAGCCCTCAAAAAGGGCCTGAAGCAGCCGTGACTTTGGATAGGTAAAGTCATGAAAAATGAGGACCCCTCCGTCGAGGAGCATGACTGAAAGACGCTTGACTAAAAGCTTGATATCGGCATATTTCGGAAGATAGGATGCGGTGATTGCGTCAAAGCGATCTTCGGACGAAAAATCTTCCGCCCGGCAATGGGAAAAAGTGACATTCGTGACCTGCAAGATTCCGGCTTTTTCCCGGGCGACTGCGAGATATCCCCTGGAAATATCGACCCCCGTGACATGAGCCGCTGGAAATTTTAAGGCAATACCAAACGTTAAGATACCGGTGCCGCAGGCGAGGTCTAAGACGTTCTTGGGTGAGGGAATCGCCTCAATCGCCTCTAGGATTCGTTCCTTCCAGAGGCGATCGATTCCAAGTGTGAATCGGTGGACAACGCGATCGTAGGTTGGGGCGGTTTTTGAGAAAAAGCGTTCAACGATGGCCTGCTTGTCCAATCTTGACTCCTCAACGAAGGACGAATAATTCCCCCTCCAACAACCTCACATCCCTGGTAGAAAACAACTGACTGGCCCGGCGTGACTCCCAGTTGTGGCGTGTCGAAGAGGAGCCTTGCTTCTCCCTGTGGCATCGGTATCAAGGTCGCCTCGGCCCCGGCGGAACGATAGCGCATTTTTCCGAAAATTCGAATCGGGGTGGCAGGGGCATCGTGACCGCCCCATACCAGATCACCGGCTATTAACTCCCTGCAGGGGGGATGCGCGTTTCCAACGACCACCTCTTTCTTCTCCGGGTCAAGCCGTGTGACATACATCCGCTCCCCCAAGGAAACATTAAGACCACGGCGTTGACCAATCGTATAAAAGGCGATCCCGGTGTGTTCGCCGATCGTTTCTCCCGATTCGGTGACTATCTTTCCGGGGGCATAGGCCTCTTCCCGATTTTCCAACAAAAATTCCTGATAACCCTTTTGTGTCACAAAGCAGATTTCCTGGCTCTCTAAGACCTCCTCGTACGGAAGCCCCAACTCGAGCGCTTTTTCATAAACGGCCTCTTTCTTCATCTCTCCTAAAGGGAAAAGGATATGGGCCAGCTGTTCCTGTCGAAGCCGATAGAGAAAATAGCTCTGATCTTTCTTAAGATCCGATCCTTTGTAGAGGGCATACCGATTACGTTCTGGCTGATAACGAACCTGCGCATAATGACCGGTGGCAAGAAAATCGGCGCCCAGCTCTTTTGCAACATCCAACAGGCGGCCGAATTTCATCCTTTCATTGCAGCGGACGCAGGGATTGGGTGTTTGGCCTATGAGGTAGGTGTCACAAAAATTATCAATAATCTCGGCATGGAATTCTTTTTGGATGTCGATGACATGATGGGGAATGGATAGCTGCTTGGCGACATGCCGGGCCAGGCCCACTTTGCAGCAGGAGCGGTCTTGCCACCGTTTCTCATCTTCCGCCACGTCTTTCCAAAGGGTTAAGGTGACGCCGATGACATTAAAACCCTGCTTCTGAAGAAGAAAACAGGCGACGGACGAATCAACACCCCCGCTCATCCCAACGACCACAGTTTTAGCGCGCATGCTATCCTTCATTTCCAACAGCCCGAAGTGACCGTACCCCTTCTTGCCGCTCCCCCTTTGACATGTCTGCCTTTCCGTTAAAGAGTACCCCCTCTTCAATAATGAGGGTAGGCGTACTCAACGATCCGCTCATAATTGCCTTCGGCAAGAGGTGTACCTTGTGGGCAGCCTGAACATTTCCGACAATCTTTCCCCCTGAAATAACGGCGCCCGCCGTTATGTTTGCCTGAATGTTCGCGGATTCTCCCACCATTAATGTCCCTTCTGTAATAATTTCCCCCTCCACCTTTCCATCGATCCGAATGGTGCCATAATAGGTAATCACCCCTTTGAATTCGACCCCCTTTCCCAAAAAGGTAATGATGGCATCGGAAGGGGATGCCTTTTCTTTACGATGTTTTTTAAACATGAGTCACTCCAGCAATGAATGTCTTACGCCAATTTGTCAAGAATACGGTCTAAATCATCCAAAGAATAATACTCAATCCGAATCTCTCCTCGCTCGCCATGCGCCCTAACATGCACTTTGGTCCCCAGCGCAAGGCGGAGACGGTTCTCAACCTCTGTTATTTCCGGTAAAGGAGAAGCTGGGATGGAGCGAACCCTTTTAACCTTGTTTAGATCGGAAACAAGCCGCTCTGCCTGACGGACAGAGAGCCCTTTTGTCTTAATCTCTCCGGCCAAGGCAATTTGCGCTTCTTTCTGTTCCAGAGAAAGGAGCACTTTTGCATGTCCCATCGAAAGATCTCCATGAGAGAGGTCTTCCCATAGTTCTTGCGGCAATTGAAGGAGGCGAAGGAAATTTGCGACGGAAGAACGGTCCATCCCCATTTTTTCGGCCACCCTCTCCTGGGTAAGCGAGAATTGCGTCAGAAGCCGGGAGAAGGCATGGGCCTTCTCGATTGGGTTTAAGTCTTCCCGCTGCAGGTTCTCAAGGAGCGCCCATTCCATTAAATCGCCTTCTTGAACTCTTTTGATGATCGCGGGAATTTTTGAAAATCCTGCCAAAGAGGCCGCCCGAAAACGACGTTCCCCTGCAATCAGCTCAAATTTTCCACCTTCCGCATCTCGGACAGAGATCGGCTGGATCAATCCGTGCTTTTTCAGCGAGTCGGCCAGGGCGTCGAGCCCGGCAGGATCAAAACTTTGCCTCGGTTGGTACCGATTTGGAATGATATCCTCAATCGGAATTTCGCGGATTTCTTCTTTTTCTGGAGTGACCGTCGGAACGAGGGCAGCCACCCCTTTCCCCTTCAAACCTTCTTCCATAAAACTCCTTCCCAACGCTTTACGCTGCATGTCCAATCATTTCCTGCGCGAGAGACAAATAGGCCTGCGCGCCCCGCGAGGCTGCGTCATAAAAAAAGGCTGGTTTTCCATGACTGGGCGCCTCGGCCAGGGTGATATTCCGCGGGATCGCGCTTTTAAAAACCTGATTCCCGAAGAAAGCGTGGAGCTCGTCTACCACCTGGTTGTTTAAATTGTTGCGACCGTCGAACATCGTCAGGAGAATCCCTTCAATCGCTAACGCAGGGTTGAGCGATTGCCGCACCAATGCCAACGTCTCTAAGAGTTGTTTAACCCCTTCCATCGCATAATATTCACACTGCACCGGGATGAGGAGCGAGTTGGCTGCCGTCAGGGCATTGATCGTTAAAAGACCGAGCGATGGGGGACAGTCTATGATCACAAAGTCGTACCGTTCCGTTTCTGTCTTAATCCGATCTTTTAAGACACCCTCTCGGGCGTTCATCTGAACCAACTCTATCTCCGCCCCCACCAGGTCGATATGCGATGGCAGGAGGAAAAGCCCCGGGGTATCGGTCTGGATCACCAGTTCTGAAACAGAAGCCCGGCCAATGATGAGGTCATAGACACTTCCAGACAATACGGTTCTGTCAACTCCAAGCCCGCTGGTGGCGTTTCCTTGGGGATCAAGATCGATCAGCAACGCCTTCTTTTCGGCCACGGCCAATGATGCGGCAAGATTGATCGCCGTCGTGGTCTTCCCTACTCCCCCTTTTTGGTTGGCAATCGCAATGACCTTGCCCATTTTGACGCACACGCCCGTAAAGTTGGGCTAGCCTACCATATCCCGTATGCGAAAGGAAGGCTTCGTATCACCTTTATTTTTAGGGCTACTGCATGAAGGTCTGAAACGCTTTGATTCCCTTCAAAAGGATATGATAAGGTTCTTCTCCTGTGTGTAATGTGGCGCGCGACGGGCCAATCATGAATCGTCTCCTCCTCTTTAGGGAGGTAGGATGTTTGGAGGGAGAGAAGATGATCAACGAGAAACAGGCGCTTACCCAAATCATTCATTTAAGCCAGGAGATTGCCCAGTACAAAGACGTGGATATTCTGCTTGAACGGATTCTAACCCTTGCCAGGGAATTTGTAAATGCCGAGGCGGGCTCCATCTACATTAAGGAAGACGGTCAATTGAACTTCAGCTATACACAGAACGAAATTTTGCAGAGAAAATTGGCCCCCGGGAAAAAGCTGGTCTATTCCACCTTTTCCATACCGATTGATGACCGATCTATTGCCGGTCATGCGGCCCATACCGGAGAGATGCTCAACATTACGGATGTCTATCATCTTCCCCCGCAGGTTCCTTACTCTTTTAACAGGGAATATGATGAGCGCACGGGATTCCGTACCCAATCGGTTTTGACGTTTCCGTTAAAAATATCCCACGGAAACATCATCGGCGTGTTGCAGCTGATTAACGCCCGGAATGACGATAACACCGTCAGGGCGTTTTCCAAAGAGGAAGAACCGCTGATCATGCACTTTGCGAACAACGCGGCGGTCGCGATTGAGCGGGCCCAGATGACCCGCGCCTTAATTTTACGCGTCATTAAAATGGCTGAAATGCGGGATCCGAAGGAGACAGGCCCTCATGTCAACCGGGTAGGATCGTATGCGGCGGAAATCTATGAGGTATGGGCGTCGCGGCGCGGCGTCCCACATGAAGAGATACAAAAACACCGGGATGTTTTAAGGATGGGGGCCATGCTCCATGATGTGGGGAAGGTCGCCATTTCGGATACGATCTTAAAAAAGCCGGCCCGGTTCGAGCCGGAGGAATACGAGATCATGAAGCAGCATACCTATCTCGGGGCAAGGCTCTTCTCGGAGCGGTATTCAGATTTTGATGAGGCAGCCTTTATCATCTCGCTGAACCATCATGAGCGTTGGGATGGCAAAGGGTATCCCGGCCACATTGATCCGATGACCGGCGCTCTCCTTCCCGGCTATGAAACGAATGGAAAATTCCTGGGGAAAAAAGCGGAAGAAATTCCCCCATTCGGACGAATTGTCGCCATTGCCGATGTCTATGATGCCTTAAGCTGCCGGAGGGTCTATAAAGAGGCATGGGACGAATCGAGGGTGCTGGAGACGATGCGTTCCGATGCCGGCACACACTTTGATCCGGAAATGATAGACGCCTTTTTTGAAAGCCTGGATGTCCTGCGACATATTGCGGATCGCTATCCAGGCGAATAACCACCCCGCAGAGCCTCCTTGTTTACGGGAGACCATGATGTTCAACGCGATTTGAATCTGCCGTTTCAGGTAAGACGGTGTTTGGGAATGAACGATGAACACTGTTGAAGTGGCGATTGCCATTATTGTCTGGGAAGGTCAAGTTCTGATTGCCAGGAGGAAAAAGGATGCCTACCTGGGTGATCTATGGGAATTTCCAGGCGGACAACAGCGTAAAGGGGAGCGGATGGAGGACTGTCTCCTCCGGGAGGTCAAAGAGGAGCTGGACATAGATGTGCATATTGCAAAGTTGCTCTGCCGGATAAAACACCCCTACCCTGAACGGACTGTGAGCCTTCATGCCTATTTGTGTCATCCGGCATCAGGCATACCCAAACCCCTCGCCTCCCAGGAGTTACGATGGGTATCTCTTAAGACGCTCTTTTCTTTTTCGTTTCCCGATGCGAACCGGCCTATCCTGACGATACTTCAGGAACAACAAGATGCGCAAGCGACGCGATTGCTATAAAGCCATTTTATTTGATCTTTGTGGGACCGTGATGCCTTATGAGACAGAACGGCTTCCCATCGCAACAATTCGCGGCCACGAGATTCGAACAACCACCCCGATTCTTTATTCCCTCTTCTCTGAATATCATCAGGCCATTCCGTATGGTCGATTTCACGACCTGTTTGTAGAAACCACAGAGAAGGTCGCAGCCCTCCGCACTGTGGAGGAAAGGGAAATTACATCGGACGTTCGTTTTAATTTTTTTCTCGATCTGCTCGGTATTAAAGACTACGCCCGTCAGGAGGTTTGCAGAAGGCTTAAAACGGCCCATCTGGACTGTATTTCTGCCTGTCTCACCTTGCCGGAAGCAAACAGGAATCTTCTAATGGCCCTAAAAGAGCGGCACAAGATCGGTCTGGTTACAAACTTTGACGATACCGATACGGTCTATCGCGTTTTGGAGCGGGAAGGGATATTCAATCTATTTGAGGCGGTTGCCATATCCGCCGAGGTTGGGGTAAGAAAACCGAGGGCGGAAATTTTTCTTTTTGCTTGTAAAAAGTTGGCTGTCCTGCCCGAGGAGGCCCTGTTCATTGGCGATAGCTGGGAGAGCGATGTCGGCGGGGCGAAGGGACTTGGAATGGACGTTGTCTGGATCAATTCCAACGGCGCTCTTCCTCCAGAGGGAGGGGAGCGTCCGGATTATATCTTATCGAACATCACAGAGTTGCATCGTCTCCCCGTTTCGTCCGGGGACCAGAAAATATCCTTCTCGCCTCCAACATTGTAACCGTTTCGCCAACGATCTGCCCGCCTAAACATTCGGTGCGGTCATGGCCGTTGGATCAAGAATTTTGTCCACGACGTCTGCTTTGAGGATTCCCTTTGCCACAATAATTTCCCGGAGCGACTTTCCTGTGGCTGCCGACTCTTTTGCCACAGCCGCCGCCGCCTCATACCCAATCGACGGGTTGAGTATGGTGGCCAGCCCAACGCTCTTTTCCGAATACACCTTGCATTGTTCCCGATTGGCCGTAATTCCTTTAACACATCGATCGGTTAATAAAGTAATGTCGTTTGTCAGAATCTCCATAGACTGCAAGAGATTAAAGCTGATCACCGGCATCATCACATTCAATTCCAGCTGGCCTGCCTGCGTTGCCAACGCAATGGTCAGATCATTTCCTAATACCTGAAAACAGACCATGTTCGTTACCTCCGCCATGACGGGATTAACCTTGCCCGGCATAATGGATGAACCGGGTTGAACCGGAGGGAGAACGATTTCCCCAAGGCCGGTTCTCGGTCCGGAAGAGAGGAGCCTTAAATCGTTTGCAATCCGGATCAGTTCGATCGCGAGTTCCCGTAGGCTCCCCGAAAATGCCACGAAATCGGCCATACTTTGCATTCGTTCGAACAGGTTTTTAGAAGGGATGAATCGAAGGCCCGAAAGTTTGCTTAACGCGGCAACGACCGTTTTTTGATATTTCGGATGGGTGTTGATGCCGGTGCCTGCCGCTGACCCGCCGATGCCGAGTTCATGCAACC
>SBBT01000099.1 GCA_005239595.1 Candidatus Troglogloeales bacterium
ACCCTGTCCCCAGGAGTCCTCCCAAAAGAACCCCCATGACCCCCCCGATCAGGCTGATCGCCACCGACTCTATCAGAAACTGGATCAGAATCATCCGGGAGCTTGCCCCTACTGCTTTTCTTAACCCAATTTCGGTGGTTCGCTCTGTAACCGTCACCAGCATAATGTTCATGATCCCAATGCCGCCGACCAAAAGCGAGAGGGCTGCGGTTCCCCCCAGAATGACCCGAAACGTAAAGATGATCAATTCGGTGTTCCTGACCAGCTCATCCTGACTCCGGATGGAGAAATCCTCCACCCGATCGTGTCGTTGCAGAAGGAGGTTTTTGATCATTTGGTCTGTCTTCTTCATGTTGCGGCGTTCATCCACCTTCACGATGAAGGAATTTAACTCATCATTCCCCTTGAGAAACTTGATTGCCGTGGAGACCGGGATCAGGACAGTTTCATCATAGTTGATCCCGTGAAGCGCCCCCTTTTCTTTGAGAACCCCAATGACGGTAAAACGGTGATCATTAATCTTGATATTCGATCCGAGGGGAGAAGCTTCCGAGAATAATTCCTTTACCACATCTTTGCCCAGAACAACCACTTTCTTGAACTGTGCCATGTCTTCAGAAGAGAGGAACCGGCCTGTTTCAACATCGTAGTTCCTGATTTCACGATAGGTCTCCTCCACTCCCTCCACCATGCCGCTGTAAGCATGGTCACCGTAGCTCAGGTGGGATGAGAGCGTGATCACCGGCGTTACCGCTCTTGCGTAAGGGATTGTCCGCTTAACCACATCCGCATCCCCATACCGCAGTCCCCGGGATCGTCCTGAAAAGGCCCGAAGCTCTTCATCGTTTAACTTCTTGGGACGCACCGAGAGGAGGTTGGTTCCCATCTTTTCAATCATCTCCACCGTGAGGTTCTTTCCCCCTTCCACGATGGAAGACATGGCGATCACGGACGCCACGCCAATAATCACTCCCAACATGGTTAGCCCCGATCGGAGCCTATTTCCAGAGAGGTTTTTTAGCGCGCTGGAGAAAATCTCAAGGAAATGCATGGCTGCTCTCTTGTCTGGTTTTCGTTAAAATTATCCCTTTTTGACGTAAGTTGCAAGCGCAGACCTGTTTTAGGGGGTGTTGTGAAATCTATACGTCTATGTTATAAATTTTAGCCGATGGATCAGCGACGACATCCGCGTATCAGTTTTCAGTGCAAGGCGAAGCTCACGACGGAACAACATGCGTTTGATGTGGAAATCAGCAATATTAGTTTTGGCGGAATTCATTTTTACTCGGACCATGTTTTTGATTTGGGTAGTGCGGTTATCGTAGAAATCAGCGGCACTTATCGGCGGAAACGATTCAAAGAAAAGGTACAAGGAAAAGTTGTAACGGTCCATCGAAACCAGGATACCCATTCTTGTGGTTTGCAATTCTCATCTTATCTCGATCTACAACACCAGCCCGTTCTTGTGTCGTATGTACAAAAATCAAGCAAACGAAGGATTACCTCTTTTTTGAGGGATGCCGTTTCCTGAGAGGGAACCTGATGACAATCTCTCCCCCTCTGGTGGGATATTGTGACGTCTGTTAACTGCGGGGCCGGATGGCACTCTCGAAGGTTTTTAGCGCTGTATTGTATGGGATTGAAGCACATCTGATCGATGTAGAGGTCGATCTTTCCCAGGGTCTCCCGCTTTTATCCATTGTGGGGCTTCCCGATATTGCGGTTAAAGAGAGCAAAGACCGTCTTCGCTCTGCCATCAAGAACACCGGCTTTAACTTTCCGATAAAGAAAATCACGATTAACCTGGCGCCTGCCGATCTAAGAAAAGAGGGCGCTTCATTTGATCTCCCGATGGCCCTGGGAATTTTGGCTGCTGAAGGAATTATAAAAGAAGATATGCTCGACCGGTATTTAATTGTGGGTGAACTTTCGTTGGATGGCAGGATTAAAGAGGTTAGAGGGGCGCTTCCGATGGCGATTCTTGCAAAGAGGCGCGGCCTTGGCGGAATCCTGGTCCCATCCGACAATGCGCAAGAAGCGGCCGTGGTTGCGGGGATTGATGTCTTTGGGATCAAGACGCTCCCGCAGGTGGTGGAATTCTTAAATGGACGCGAGAAGTTGTTTCCAGCAATCACCGATATCGATATTCTCTATGCGCGGCAGTCCATCTTCCAGGAAGATTTTTCCGAGGTGCGGGGGCAGGCCCATGCCAAACGTGCGCTGGAGATTGCCGCGGCCGGCGGACACAATGTCCTGATGGTGGGGCCTCCGGGTTCGGGAAAAACGATGTTGGCAAAACGGGTTCCGTCCATTTTGCCGCCGATGAGCTTTGAAGAGTCGTTGGAGGCGACACAGGTCCATAGCGTTTTTGGCTCCTTATCCAGCGAGCATCCCTTATTAATTGTCCGCCCGTTTCGTTCTCCTCACCACACGATCTCTGATGCGGGTTTGGTGGGGGGGGGCCAGGTTCCGAGACCGGGCGAGGTCAGCCTGGCCCACCACGGCGTCCTGTTTTTAGATGAACTCCCTGAATTTCGCAGAAATGTGCTTGAAGTCCTACGACAACCGCTGGAAGAAGGGAAAGTGGCCATTGTACGGGCAAGCGCTTCTTTAACCTATCCGGCCCAGTTTATGCTGATCGCGGCGATGAATCCCTGTCCGTGCGGCTATTTTACCGATCCGACGCGAGCGTGCGTCTGCACGCCGATGGCGATTTTACGCTATCGCTCCAAAATATCGGGACCTCTTCTGGATCGCATCGATCTGCATATCGAGGTCCCTGCCGTTCCTTTCCGGGATTTGACGAAAGAGATGGAAGAGGAAAGCTCCGAGGGGATACGAAAAAGGGTCCTGGCCGCCAGGGACTATCAGGCAGAACGATATCGTCGCGAGGGAATCCGATACAACGCGCAATTGAAGCCAAGGCAGTTGAAAAAATTCTGTCAAATCGATGGCGAATCAAGGAAACTGCTCGAAACCGCGATTGAGCGGCTCGGTTTATCGGCGCGGGCGTATAATCGCATATTAAAAGTGGCCCGTTCCATTGCCGATTTGAAACAACAGGATACGATTCTGCCTCTCGATGTGGCGGAGGCGGTCCAGTATCGGAGCCTTGACCGGAAAACCTTTTCGGCCTAAGATGTCATGGCAAAAGCAGCTTTTAGAAACCTGTAAGGGAAGTCTTCTATGAAAAAGGCGTTAATCACCGGCATTACCGGACAGGACGGCTCCTACTTAGCGGAACTGCTTCTTGAGAAAGGTTATCAGGTGCACGGTATCATCCGGCGATCGAGCAGTTTCAATACAGACAGAATCGATCACCTCTATACCGACTTTCATCAGGCCGAGACGCGGTTGTTCCTCCATTATGGAGACCTTTCCGATTCCAGTATGCTCACGAACCTGATGTACGAAATAGACCCGGATGAGGTCTACCACTTGGGCGCCCAGAGCCATGTGCGCGTGAGCTTTGATATGCCTGAATACACGGGGGATGTGACCGGTTTGGGTACCATCCGCATTTTGGAAGCATTGCGGCGCAGCGGGATAAGAGCCAGATTCTACCAGGCTTCCAGCAGTGAAATGTTTGGAAGCGCCCCTCCTCCCCAGAACGAAAAAACCCCTTTTTGTCCGCAAAGTCCTTACGGAGCGGCCAAGGTCTATTCCTACTGGGTTGTCAGGAACTATCGAGACGGGTATGGTCTCTTTGCCTGCAACGGCATCCTGTTTAATCACGAATCCCCTCGCCGGGGAGAAACGTTTGTCTCCCGTAAGGTTACCAAAGCGGTTGCCCGAATTAAGTTAGGCTTGCAAAAGAAACTCTACCTGGGAAACTTGGAGGCGAGAAGGGACTGGGGGTATGCCAAGGAATATGTCGAGGCGATGTGGCGGATGCTCCAGGAAGACCGCGCCGACGATTACGTTGTTGCAACAGGAGAAACCCATTCCGTGAGAGAGTTTCTGGAAGAGGCTTTTGGGTATTTGGATTTAGATTGGAAGGCGTATGTTGAGGTTGACCCGCGTTACTATCGTCCGACCGAAGTGGATGTTCTATGTGGCGATGCAAGCTATGCGAAGACAAAGTTAGGATGGGAGCCGAAGGTTCGGTTTAAGGAGTTGGTAAAAATTATGGTGGATGCCGATTTACAATCCGAGAGAACGAAGTTGGAAGGAACAAAGTCGGAGGGAGGCGGCCATGGCATTTTGGCAGGATAAACGCGTTGTTGTCACGGGGGGGGCCGGTTTTTTGGGATCCTTCATTGTTGACAAATTGCGCGACCGGGGCTGCAAGAACCTCTTTATCCCAAGGAGTAAGGATTATGATTTGGTTGACATGGATGCGGTTGCGCGATTGTATCGGGATTTAACTCCGGAGATGGTGATTCATCTGGCGGCCAAGGTCGGCGGGATTGGGGCAAATCGTGAGAATCCTGGAAAATTCTTCTACGATAATATCATGATGGGCGTTCAGATGATCGAGATGGGGAGGCAGGTGGGCCTTGCCAAATTTGTGGCTATTGGAACCATTTGTGCTTATCCCAAATTTACCCCTGTCCCATTTAAAGAGGATGATCTCTGGAATGGTTATCCCGAAGAGACCAACGCCCCCTACGGACTGGCCAAAAAAATGCTCCTGGTTCAGGCCCAGTCCTATCGTCAGCAGTATGGTTTTAATGCGATCTATCTTCTGCCGGTGAACCTCTATGGCCCCAGGGATAACTTTGATCCTGCGTCATCTCATGTCATACCGGCTTTAATCAAAAAATGTGTCGATGCGATTAAAAACGGTGAAAAAGAAATTGTTATCTGGGGGACAGGAACGCCAACCAGGGAGTTTTTCTATGTAGAGGACTGCGCGGAGGCGATACTGCTTGCCGCGGAACGTTATGACGGCTTTGACCCCGTTAATATTGGGGCGGGTTTTGAAATTTCCATTTTGGATTTGGTTGAGTTGATTGTGAAACTCACCGGTTTTTCGGGCAACATCTTATGGGATCAGACGAAGCCTGACGGTCAACCGAGGCGGTGCCTTGACACGTCGCGGGCAGAGCGGGAATTTGGTTTTAAGGCAAAGACCTCTTTTGAAGAGGGATTGAAAAAAACGATCGCATGGTATCGAGGGCATGCTTCATGTTAACCCGTGAGCGTGGGTCGTATCAGAAAAGAGGGAGAGAAGGGTGAATATTGCCGTTATCGGAAGCGGGTATGTGGGACTGGTGACCGGCGCCTGTTTTGCCGAGTTTGGGGTGAATGTCACCTGTGTGGATA
>SBBT01000096.1 GCA_005239595.1 Candidatus Troglogloeales bacterium
ATATTTTCTGCCAAATCTTAAAAAGAATAAGGTCCTTCAACACGCCAAAATCTACTACTGACTGTCTACTACTGCTCCACTACTGGAGCCACTACTGACTACTGACTTTTGGCTACTGACTTTTTGGCTTGACACGATTTTTCTTTTAATCTAAAATGTCCTCCTCTTTGTGTCACTGTGTCGCTTTTGTTGTCAGAAGCGACAGCAGTTGAGACCTGTTTTTTTGATTAGTTCGTTGGATTATGGGATACGACTATGAATGAGAAGCAAGGAATAAGGTTGGGCAAGTTCATATTTTGGGTTACCGTTGTTTTCTGTACCTGGATTATCGGGTATATATCAACCCCTCCCTAAAGGGCGAGGGCGTGGTGAATTCTTTTCTGTTGTAAAGAGAAAAATTAGGGAATTTAGGGGGTTTTAATATGCAAGAGCAGGGAAGTTGGGGTAAAGGAAAAACTGTTGGTGTTTTATTGGCGTGTCTTGCCGTCGCTGCAACCTATTATCTCTTTTTGGATTGGGTAATGATGGTGCCGGTCCAAAACCTTCCGTTCCCCTACCGATAATGCGTCTTATGGTTATGTTGATCGAGGGGTATCAGGATTTTCAAGTTTGTTAATAATGCATTCTTTCAAAGGAGGCATGAAAATGCGATGTGTGAACGATCATAAGAAAAAGAAGGCGGGGGCATATTTTTTGTTGGGCCTGCTAGGCCTGCTCTTTCTTCTTCCTTTCGTCCCCCTGTCCGTTGGCGCGGAGGAGGGGGCTGCTGCTGCGGTGGATGAGGAGAAGGTCGTGAAGGGAAAAGATGTGTACTACAAGGTGGAAGGAATCGTTTCGGGTCCTCCCGCACCCAAGCTGAAATATCCCGACGACTACGGAACGTATGGAAATTTTCAGAGCCGAACTTTGATATGGATGGCCAACCAGCAGCATCTCTATTTTGGAAGTTTTGTTTTGGCGGTTCCGATGTTTGTGTTTGTGATGGAGCTGGTCGGGATGTTGCAGAAAGACAGGAAAATGAGCAAGAAATATGATGACCTTGCCCATGAGTTTATGAAGATTAGTTTAACCGCCTATTCTATCACCGCAATACTGGGCGGTCTCCTTCTCTTTAGCTTCTTGGCGCTCTATCCTGGATTCTTTGGCTATTTGGCTAGGATCTTTAAGCCGATCATGCATGTCTATGCCCTGCTCTTTATCCTGGAAAGCGGAACGCTTTATGTCTATTACTATGGATGGGATCGCATGAATGATGGCGGTCTTTTGAAGTGGGTGCATCTTTCTATTTCACTTCTCCTCAATACGATCGGCCTGGCACTGATGTATTTTGCGAACGCCTGGGTGGCATTTATGCAGTCGCCTGCGGGTGTGGATGAACAGGGACAGTTCCTTGGTAACATCTGGCGCGCGGTGCATACACCGTTGTGGATTCCAATTGTGGTACATCGGATCCTCGGAAATGCGGCGTTTGGAGGGGGGGTGGTGGCCGCTTATGCCGCGTACCGTCTGTTAGCGGCAAAGAGTCCCGAAGAGAAGGCCCATTATGATTGGATGAGTTATACGGCGATGTTTATGGGGGTGCTTAATCTTATCCCGCTCCCTTTCGCAGGTTATTGGTTGATGCGGGAGGTGTACGCCTACAGGCAGCAGATGGGAATTACTTTAATGGGGGGGTTGCTCGCCTGGGTGTTTATCATGCAAGCCACGATGATTGCGACCCTGTTCGTGACCGTTAACTATTATCTCTGGCAGGCGATGGGAAGGATGCCGGGAGGAGAGCGATACTACCGTTACTTTAAATATATGCTCTTGGTGTTGATCGTTTCCACGTTGGCATGGTTGACGCCCCATACGATTGTGATGACGCCGGCGGAACTCAAGGCAATGGGTGGGGCCCAGCATCCTGTGGTGGGAAATTATGGTGTTATGTCTGCCAAGAACACGGCGATTAACATTATGATTACGACTACTGTGCTCTGTTTTATCCTTTATCAACGGTGTAACAAAGTACTAACGGTAAAGTGGGCCAAAACGGGGAATATCGCCTTGGCCGCAATGTTTATTGGCGCGGCCATCAACATTATTTTCCTTGGGATCTATGGCTATTATATCCCTGCCAACGTTCGGATCGGGCTTTCCGTTCCGCAGGTCTGCACAACGCTTACCACTTTGTTTGTCGGGGTCACTATCAACACATTGATGTTGAAGGATTCCAGGTCTCTGGGCGAGATACGATGGGGGACCCTTTCGACGCGAGGGGCTTACGCCCTGTTCTTGTTGGCAGTTGCCTTTACATGGACGATGGCTGTGATGGGATATATCCGTTCCTCCGTGCGTCTCCATTGGCATATCAATGAGATTATGCGTGATAACTCCCCATGGGCATTTACAAACCCCATTGGATATGCTGGTAATGTTAATTCTATGAATGTGCTTATCTTTTGGACGATGTTGCTTTTTGTCTTCTGGCTCGGTACACTCGCGGCGAAAAAGGCGCCGGTGAAGCAAGAGGCGGGGGTGGTTGTCGGCGAGGCGCTCGTGCCAGCGGGGAGGCACTAAACGCGTAGGGGTCGGCCGTTTTTTGAGGTTTTCTCTAAGGTTGGCCCCTGTTTGTTGTCTGGGGATCATACCAGAGAATGACCATATATATTTAAAGATTAGCATGGAGAGAATAAGGTAATGGGGAATCCAGAAGAGGGAAAGGTTGAAATGGAGCCTAAGAAAAAAGAGGGTGGAGGAATACTTGTTAAGATTGGTGTTTGGTATCTGTTTATTTTAATCGTCTTTGCCGCCTATACCAACTGGCTTCCTCAAATTAGAGGAGATGCTCCTGCCGATGCCATCGCGATTGAATTGAGTGCAGCGACGCCTGAAAAGTTAGCCGAGATGGGGAAGATGATTATCTTTGGTACCGATAATCCAGAGGCTGTGCTGTCAGGCGGTGGAAATCCTGCTGGCAAGGGGCAGTGTCCCCTTTGTCATCAGTTTTTCTTGGACCAGAAAGCGGACCGGTGCCCTAACTTGGTTGCCCTTCCGTCATCGCCTGATCCTACTCTCCGTGTTACGGAGGAGGTTCGCTCGCATAACCGTTTTAAGGAAGATCGGTATAAGCAATTTTCAACCCGTCTGGTCAACGGTGAATCCAATTCTGGAATCAAGCCGCATGCGACGACGGGGGGGGAGTATCTGGTTGAATCCGAGTATTGCCCAAACTGCTATGTCGTGGAAGGGTTCGCCATAAAGGGCACCAACGATATGGAAAGTCCGATGCCGATTATTAGCAAGCCGCCCATTCAGTTGACCGACACCGAGATTGTTTCGGTCATTAGTTTTCTCCAGTCGAAAGATACTCCGGGTGATTTTAGTCGTGTGACGGCAAAAGAGTCGTGGGAATCCTATTTCGGGAAAAAACTCGATAGCGCGGCCCCTGCCGCCCCGGGCGCGACCCAGGTTGCGGCCGCCGGCCCTGCAATTGCCTTGGAATCCGATACCCCGGAACAGATTGTGCAAAAGATGGGTTGTTTTGCCTGCCATAAAATACCGGGAATTTCGGTGGCCAAGATCGGAATGATTGGTCCTTTGTTGATTGAGGGTACGAACGCGTCGAATCGTATAAAGTCCCCTGAGTATAAAAAGGCGGTGGCGGAAGGGAAGGCAAAGGCGCGGACGCCGAAAGAGTATGTCATGGAGTCGATTATGAAGCCGGATGCCTTCATTGTTCCAGGTTTTGCCGATGACATGCTCAAGGACTTTTCGCATAAGTTTACCTTTGCGGCGTTAGAGAAAATAACCGATTATCTCCTTCAGCAGGATGTAGCCGCTGCCATCCGTGACGGATTAGACCGTTTGCCAAATGAAAAAGAAGGTCCTCTCAAAAAACCGGCAGCGACGGCAGGTTTAAAGAGGTCGGAAAAATTGGCAATGGATAAAAACAGTATCGGTTCGGCCGGGGGATAGGCGCTCTGCGTCGAAC
>SBBT01000015.1 GCA_005239595.1 Candidatus Troglogloeales bacterium
GCCAATGGGCGAGCCGCAACCGTAGAAACGTTCGACGACGGCCGCAGGGATATGTGTCATGTCAACCGGATCGGGGGCAACGGGGCAACAGATTTCTTCCAACGGCGTCTCTGCGGCGGCGGTGTAGAATTGGCGAACCATCTTCCTCGGGGCGTCCAGATCGAACGACAGGACACATTCCGAACGGCTGGTCAGCACCTCGCCCGGCGTCTCGTCGGTGGCGCAGGTAATGGCCATGTCACCCATGCCGGTGTAGAGCACCGGCGCGTTAAATCCCGACTTGCCGTTTAAGACCACACCCTTCTGCCGTTCGACCAGCTCCAAAAAGGCATCGGCGAACATTGCCTTGTGCAGCTCGCAATAAGGATCATGGGCATCGATTGATCCTGCGTAAAAGTAGGCATGCTCCAGATCTCCGCCGCCACATAAGAATTTAAGCGAGCAGCTTTGGCAGATGGGTTTATCTTCCACGGTCGCCTTCTGAAACGATTGGACCACGGGGCTTTCTTCCAAAATCTGTTCTAGCGATTGTTTCAGGATACTCCCGCAGTACAGTTCGGGGACGTTCGCCATCGCGGCGGAGGGATAGACGCTGCCGTCTGAATAAACGCAAAGGCTTGATACGGCCGCGCTGGCCAAGTCCCGCTTGGTGCCTGCCGGATACCGCAGGCGAGCCTTGATCGCCTCATGGTTGTCGATTAGGACACCCAATGCGTGGCCCACTTCCCGAGCGCGGCGAACCACTTCGATAACCTGCGCGATCGATGGTGTACGATCGCCTCCTTGTACATCGGCACGACCTCGTTTGTGAAGCCAGAGCAGATGGTGCAGCGTGCCGCCTAAGTTGCCAACCAGACGTGTCACATTTGGAACATCCTCCGCGTTGGTCTCCGTTATCACCGTGCTTACGGTAACCGGGATTCCCGCGCCGATTGCCGATTTGATGCCGTCAACGATTTTTTGGAAACTGCCGATCCCTCGGATTGGGTCGTTGATTATGGGAGTTGAGCCGTCCAGGCTGATCTGAAGGCGAAGCCGTGTGGCATCTCGTTTTTTTAGCTCCGTCAACTTCGCATCGGTCAACAAAATACCGTTGGTTAGAATCGCCAACTCCGCTTTAGGATCACATAGAATCGTATCCATTAGTTCAAAGATATCTTTGCGGAGAAACGGTTCTCCGCCCGTTATGAAAAACCGACGCGTGCCCAGGGCCTTGGCCTCGGCGATTACCTTTAGGAACAGCTCTGTCGGCAATCCTTTATCCCCATCGGGGCCTGAAGAAACCAGACAATGGCTGCAGGCCAGATTACAGGAGTTGTTGGTATGCAGCCAGAGTTCCGAAAGGGTTGCGCGACCGGTCGCCTGACCAATCCTTTGACCGAAATGAGACGCCCGACCAGCATAGGGTACGGGGATGATCGGCGCCGGGGAGAGGATTTGTTGGCGCAGGGCATCCTGGGTGATTGTCTCTACATGCTGCCATGCCTTTGCAAACTCGTAGTCGGTCTCGGTAGCATAGATGCGGACCACTTCGCCGAACGTCCGTTTTCCATCGAAGAGCGCCAGGATGCGACTGCCGGCCGCATCGGTACCGGCCCAATTGGGGCCGGTGGGATCGAGTAAGAGGACCACTCCATTGAAGCGTGTTGTCTCAAGCGTTGGTTTATGCAATACGGTAGTGTTTGTTATCACCATAAAGGCAGACTCCGTTCATTTAAAATCCCGCCTAGCCCTCTCCCACAAGAAACTGTTCTTATTTTACAGCGCGTTTATCATTGGGCCCATAAATGTTTATCGATTCATACATTAGTTCTAGTTAGTACATATAGGGCACATAGATGTACACGTTGCAGATCACGTGGAGATCACGGTGAGATAAATTTTTTATCACAAGGCCTGGTTTGAGGGTCGTTTGCCCACCGGATTCCTGCCCCTTCCCTCTTTTTTAAGGTAGCGGCGGTGGGCCAGCAGGCCCCTCGGCAGGGACCGCGGGCAACGTTACCGGATCGGTTACCTCTCCACTCTTGAGAAGGGAGATCGCCCTCTGCAACTGGGTATCTTTTGCCTTGTCTTTGGGTACATACTCGATCGGCCGTTTGGCCTTGTTACTAAAGGAGGGGGACGTCGTATGGCCCTTGTCGCTGGTTTTCTCTTTGTCCCCCTCTTTTTTCTCTTTATCTCCGGGCGCTTCCGCGATGGCTTTTGCAACGTCCTCCGGGACTTCCTGTATCACGACATGATCCGGATGGACCCCTCCGCCGTGAATGCTGCGTCCGTTGGGGGTGTAATATTTTGCGGTGGTCAACCGTACGGCGGATCCATCGGACAACCGAACCGTGCTTTGGACCGAGCCCTTGCCATAGGTCGTGGTTCCCAAAATGAGTGCGCGTTTCCAGTCTTGCATGGCCGCCGCGAAGATCTCCGATGCCGACGCCGATCCTTTATTGATCAAAACAACCATGGGCATCCCCATTCCCTCGCCTCCCCCATGTCCTTTGTACTCTTGCTGTTGTCCTTGCCGGTTGCGCACCGAAACAATCAATCGATCCGGTTCCAAAAATTGTTCGGTAATCCCCACGGCGGACGGAAGCACCCCTCCGGGATTGTTGCGCAAATCCACAATCAACGATTGAATATCGGCGGCCCGCAATTTGGATAACGCCTGCTTCATATCGTTCACGGCCGTTTCTTGAAATTGCGTCAATCGAATGTAACCGATATGATCCGGCAATATCTCGGAGATCACGTTTTCCATGTGAATTGTCTCCCGAACCAACGGGATAACGAGAGGCTCTTCTTGGCCGGCGCGTTTAATTGTCAATGTGACTGTTGACCCCACAGGGCCGCGTATCTTCTGAACGGCTTCTCGCAGGCTGGAGCCCAGTTCCAAATCGTCCACTTTCAGAAGAAGGTCCCCGACCTGGATGCCGGCCCGCTCCGCAGGTGTTCCAGGGAGTACGGCCACGACGGCAATGTGATTGTCCTTGCGCTCGATTTGCATGCCGGCCCCGCCAAACTCGCCCTTGAGGTTTAATTTGGTTTCCTGATAAACCTCCGGTGTCATATAGCTCGAAAACGGGTCCAATTTGGCGATCATGCCGTCAATGGCGGCCTGAAGAATCTCTCCCGCCGTGATCGGATCGACATACTGTTTTTGGATCGTAGATAACACCTCGGTGAAGACATCTAGCCTTTCGTAGACTTCTTCCTCGGTGGAGGTCGGTGCAACGTGCTCCCCCATTTCGATGTTAATGACACTTTGATAGGTATCGGCAGGCTCTTCTGCCGCGGCGGATGGCAGATTACCCGACGCCATAAATCCAAACAACACAAGCCCGATGGCCCCCTGGACCACAACGCTTCCCAAAACCGGACGCATCTTAATCATTTTTTCTCCTTTATTTATTCTCCTTGAGTATAGATAGGGAAAGAGGCTTTCCAATCACCCCTTATGACCCTGGGAGTGGAACGGCCAACTCCCACAGACGGACCTTCAATGCCTCGTTGGCCGGATTCAATTGTAAAGAACGGGTCCAAGCCTCACGCGCCAAGTCACGTTGCCGATCCTTGAAATAGGCATATCCCAAATGTTCCCATGCCATCGCATCGTCCGGAGACTGTTGAGCCGCCTTCTTCAGCCATTTTAAGGCCTCCTGAATCTCTCCCTGCTTGTAATAGGCCCAACCCAAACTGTCCAGAAAAACACTCCTCTCCGGCTGCAAGGACACCGCGCGCGTTAATAAAACAATAAGACCGGCGACATCCACCGGATTGTTTAAGGTCTCGTCCCAGTTGTTTAGAACAAGGGCACGATCCGTCGAAAGGGTTATGGCCTTTTCCATCATCTGAACCAATTCGTCCTGCCGGTTCAATGCCGCGTAACTCTGCGCAAGATGGAGAGGAAGGGTCGCGTGATCCGGTGCTATTTTTATACCCTCTTCAAACTGGCGCGCCGCCTCCTCGATCTGTCCCATTTGATGCAGCATCTGTCCCCGCACCAGATACGCCTCCGGTTTTTGCGGATCGATCTTGTGGGCTGTCTCCACCTCGGAAAGCGCCTTGGTGTTGTCCTTTAAACGGTAAAAATAAAGGGCGCTCAATCTTAAGTGGGTCACGTAGCGATTTCCGCCCTGGTTAGGCAATTCCTGATAAATGCGTAAGGCCTGGTCATATTGTCCCTCCCCCTCGTAAAGGGAAGCGAGCCAGGCGCGATGATCCGGCGTCGGTTGCTGTTTCCACACCGTCTGAAACGCTTCAATTGCTTCGGAAAACTTTCCCTGCAGGGCCAATAACTGAGCGCGCCGCCGCCACACCTCGGCGTCATTGGGGTGTCTCTTTTCGAGGAGATCCAGGAGCCGCAGGGCCTCCGCAAACGCCTTGCGTTGTGCCATCATGCGGGAAAGGCGTAAGAGCGCCTCCGTCGGCCTCAAGCGCGCATCATCAATGACGATCTGATAGAGCTGTTCCGCTTTTTCTAATAGGCCGAACTGTTCATAGAGGGTGCCCAACTCCAAATGCGTTTGAAGGTGGGGTGGATCGAGCGTCATCGCTTTTTGGTATTGTTCGATCCCCTTCACCGTCTCTTTTTGCTCCATAAAGATTTTGGCCAGGAAATACGGTCCTAAGGGATCGGCCGGGGCGGCCTGAATCGCCCTTTCGGCGGCAGTCTGCGCGCGGCTCAGCTCTCCATTCCGTAAAAAAAAGCGCGCCAGGATAAGATGGTTTTTAATCTCATGAGGTTGTTGCGTAATAATTTCTTCATAAACTTCGGCTGTTTTTTTCTTGTCCCCTTCCGCAAGATAAAAATTGGCAATTCGTTTTAGAAGCCCGACATTGGTCTGTTGGTATTTCCGGGCGCGTTCCATGTGCTGGATCGCTTCCTCTCCCCGCTTTAATTGTTGCAATACCGTCGCGGCGTGCACCAGAAGAAAAGGGGAGTCCGGATCTTGCGACAACGCCTTTTCGTAGGACTTTAGGGCTTCTTCCCATTTCCCCTCTTTCGCGTAGTGGTGCCCCAGGATCGCATGGAAGTAGGTCTGTGCCGAGGGGATCTCTTCGGGCGCCTGCGCCGCGGCAGAGGGGCCAGGTGGCGCATCGGATGCGGATGCTGCCCCTATTGTGGAGAACAGGAGCAATCCGCCGGTTACGAAAAAAAAGAGGATAAACAAAGGGGGAATTTTCACTCTATTTTTTGGATTCGGCACGTCGGTGATTAAAGCATACCCATCGTGCCAAGTCAACGCGAGCACACAGAGAGTATAGAGAGGTTACCATTGTTTTGGCGGGTTGAGAATAATAACTTAACAAGAAAATACTATTATGCGCCTATTTTACTGGGTCAGGGAGAACCACCGGCTTAAGATTTTTTTCTTTTTCTCTGTAAAAGTGCTTTTTTTCCATTGAAGCGCAACTTTCTTGATGATCTCCGCCTGCGTGGGGTAAGGATGAATCGTATTTAAAATGGTTCCGAGTCCAATCTTGGCGGTTATTGCAAGGGTTAGCTCGCTGATCATATCCCCGGCTCGCGCCGCAACCAATGTGGCCCCTAAAATTTGATCCGTTCCCTTTTTCAGATGGACGCGCGCGAATCCTTCTTCCTCTCCGTCTAAGATGGCGCGATCTACGTCGGATAACTCGCACGTAAAGGTATCCACGGGGATCCCCCTGCCAATCGCTTCGGCCTTGGTGAGTCCAACATGGGCTATCTCGGGTGAGGTATAGGTGCACCAGGGAATGACGATGGAATCGGTGCTCGCGAATCCCAGGCCAAAGGGGTGGGGAAAGAGGGCGTTTTGAATCAGAATTCCGGCCATCTTGTCTGCGACGTGGGTGAACTTATGCGGAAAGCAGATATCACCGGCGGCATAAATAGAAGGGTTTGTTGTTTGAAGGAGGGGATTCACCGAGACACCCTTCTTGTCATCAACCTTTACGCCTGCCGCATCGAGTCCCAGACCGTTTACGTTGGGAGCACGTCCCGTCGCAACCAATATCTCATCCACAACACAC
>SBBT01000082.1 GCA_005239595.1 Candidatus Troglogloeales bacterium
ACATAGGAGCGCTCGGTGTGAATGGAGTAATGGTGGAGACATGTCGTGCCTCATCGAGGAGTTTGGGGTGTTGCTTCTTGGACGAGGCAGGCATAGAATCCCTTCGTGCTGGTACCTTGAAATGGCTGATAATAGATATCGGGAAAAACTGCCAGAAAACTAGCCTATTATCATGTTATCAGGGCAAAAATGCCAGTTAATCAATGGTTGGGCGGAGGTAGATTAAAATGTTACTCGGCAATAATGCCCAGTCGCGTAATTTCCTCCGCATTTGGCTGATCGGAACCCTTTTCATAATTGCCCTGGTGATTATTATTCCTATTGTTTTGTCATTGCTGGGGTTCCAGGTAACGGTTTATAGATGTTTCAATAATAGAATTCCTTGTGGGTGGTCATCGTCATTTTCTAGGACGGCATCTCATTAATATCTGAAATATCTGACTGCCGCCCAACAAGTCGCTGCTTGAGAGAGTCATTCGCACCCCGATTGGAGAGGTACTTTACTGAGAATCAACCGACGTGCCCCCGCCCTGCTGATTCCGAGGCGAGGCAAGTGAACTCGCCTAAAGGCATGATCTGCCCTGAAGTCCTCAATCCCAACGGAGACCGCTCATGGTCGTCGGTGCAGGCACGGCTTGCCGCCATTGACTGTAGCTTTGAGAGTCGCGGGCGGGCGACTGCATTGTCTTCGACCCCTTTGTGGGAAGCGAAACCACCTTGCTTGAGGCCCAACGCCGCGGCGTTTTATCCGTCGGTGTTGACCTTAATCCCATCGCTTGCCTCATCGCGCGCGTGAAGACTGCTCCTACACGCCCGAGGACCTGCCTGAAACGGCCCGGTGCATCTGCACATTGGCGCGAAAGAACAACTCGCCGCGCCGCTCGAGGGGAGGTATCGCACATAAAGACATCCCCCTCCGGCAAGCAGCATGTTCCACTTATTTGTCTACAGACGATAGCCTACATCTCCTGGGCATACTTGTTCGCTTCCTTGGCGCGCGTCCAGGCCTTTCGCGTATTGTCTATCACAACGTGGCGTCGTCCGGTCTCCCCTTCGGAAATTGCAGAACGGGCATGTTGAATGGCCGCCCTCAAATGTCCCACCGCCTGGCCCCCTTCTTTCTGCACATTCCGGTCGGTGTCCTTGTCATTGATGGCGGCCAGGGTATGCCGAAGACACGCCTCCGCCTCTTTCAGCATGACCCTTAAATCTTTTATCACCACAGAGATTGTCCCCTGGGCCCCATTAAAGAGGGCGATATTGGCGGCGACTACCATGGCATCGCAATGCCCTTTCGCCCGCACAACGCTCTCCTCCACATCGCAAAAAGCCTGATCTGCGACAGAAAAAAACGCCAGGATCGTGAAGACGATTTTGCGGGTCATAACCTTTATGCCCTCCTCACCAGTTCGGCCAGTAGTTCAATCTGCCCCGTTTGTGGAAACATATCGAACGGCTGAAGCCGCGTTACACAATAGCCGTCGTTCGATAAAATCTTCGCATCCCGGGCAAATGTGGCCGGATTGCAGGAGATATAAAAAATCTTCTCCAAAGAGAGTTTAGAGAGCATCATAAGCGACATCTGGGATATTACCCCTTCTCTGGGTGGATTCAACAAGGCCTTATGATATTTCCCCTTCGGATGCAGCAGGATTTTTTTTAGACCTGTATCGACCGAGGCCCGCACGCAAGAGACATTTTTTCGTCCCGCTTTCTGCATATTGGTGCGGGCGTCTTCATATGCGATCGGATTGGCCTCGATGGCGGTTATCCATTTTGCCTGTCCTGCCAGTGCCAGCGTAAAATTTCCGGCCCCGCTGTAGATTTCTAAAATATGATCGTCAGACGTGGGCGCGATCCACGCGATGACCGTTTCAGTTAAGAGCCGATTCATCGCCGAATGGATCTGTGAGAACGATCGATCATGGATACGAACTGTTTGACCAAACAGGGAATGCACCAGGTAATCCCTCCCAAAACAATATCGTCGGTGTTGGGTGTAGACAATTACGCCGTGAAGCGTGAGCTTCTTTCGTGCCGATTTATAAAACTGCTCTACTGCTGCGTAAGGGATATTCCTCCCCATAAAAATGATTAAGCCTCCCCCCTCTTCATCTCCCTGAATTTCAATCTCATTGACCGATGTAAGCGGGGCCTCTTTCTGCAGAAGAGAGAGGGTGTGATTTAAAGACGGAATCAGGATCGGACAATGGCTTATGGGAACCATGAGATGGCTTTTATTCTGATAGAACCCTATCTTCCCCTTCTCTACTTTTAGTCGAACCCGGGAGCGATAATGAAAGCCGTCCGGCGCGGTCACTGGCGGGAGAAGCATGGCCGGATCAATCCCGCCGATCCGCTGCAGGGTTTCCGTAAGGGCGGAAATTTTATATTCAATCTGCAATTTTTCCGGAAGATGCTGCAACTGGCATCCGCCACAGACGCCAAAAACGGGGCAGGGCGGCGTTCTTCGGTGCGGTGATGCGCAGACGACCTCTTCTACGATTCCTTCGGCATAATCTCCCTTTTCCCGAACGATTTTTATCGTGACCTGCTCCCTCGGGAT
>SBBT01000087.1 GCA_005239595.1 Candidatus Troglogloeales bacterium
CTTCTATCTGGCAACGCAATTTGAGGTTCAGACCGATCGGATGATTGATGAGACGCTTCGTTTAAAGAAACGGGTGGTTATCCCGATCATTCATGAGAAGGATCGGACGCTCACCCTTTCTGCATGGGTGGATAGAACGTATTTGCAGCCTGGTCCCTTTGGAATCCTGACGCTTCCTCTCTCTCTCCAAAAGAAAGTCGACCCTCAAGCGGTTAATGTATGGGTCCTCCCAGGGGTTGCCTTTGACCTTGAGTGCAATCGTCTCGGCCTGGGTGGAGGCTATTACGACCGCCTTCTTGCAACAACCAAAGGGGTCATTATCGGATTGGGATTTGATGTTCAAGTCGTCAATCGGCTACCGATTGGAGATCTGGATATTCCGCTAGACCAGATCCTGACCGAGACGCGGACCATTTCCTGTCGCAGGGCAAAAAATGCCAGCTAGACGCATTGACGGACAGGCGATTGCACGAGAGGTTCGTGCGCGCATCAAACGCGAAGTGGCGGTGGGGGCGATTCGACCGGGGCTTGCTGCCGTCCTGGTCGGAGAAAACCCTGCCTCCAAGGTATACGTTCGCAACAAGCGAAAAGCGTGCGATGAGGCTGGAATTTATTCGGAAGAACATATCTTACCGGAAGAGACATCCGAGAGGGCCATTCTCTCTTTGATTGACCGGCTCAATCACGATCCGAAGATTCATGGCATTTTGGTCCAGCTTCCCCTTCCAAAAACCATTCAGGAACGCCGCATTCTCGATGCGGTTGCCCCGGACAAGGATGTGGACGGTTTTCACTACATCAACGGCGGGAAACTGGTCGCGAACCAGGACGGCTTCATCCCCTGCACCCCCCTGGGTGTACTCGCCCTTCTAGAGGCGAGCAACGTGAATATTGCGGGGGCCCATGCGGTCGTGGTAGGTAGGAGCAATATCGTTGGGAAACCGGCCGCGCTCCTGCTGCTTCACCATCATGCCACGGTCACCCTCTGTCACTCCAGGACAAAAGATTTGATTGAAACTTGCCGGCTGGCCGACATCCTGATTGCGGCCATTGGAAGGCCACGTTTTATCACAAAGGAGATGGTCAAAGAAGGGGCAACCGTCATTGACGTCGGCATTAACCGTCTTCCGGATGGACATCTGGTAGGAGATGTGGACTATGATGCGGTTTTCGAGAAGGCCGGCGCGATCACGCCGGTGCCGGGTGGGGTGGGCCCCATGACCATTGCGATGCTATTATCGAATACCTTAAAGTCGGCCAAATGGTTTTACGAAAAGAGTAGCCATGGATAAAGTCACGGTTCCCCTGATTGCGCAGAAAAAACAGTCAGGCCAAAAAATCATCGCGATAACCGCCTACGATTTCCCCTTCGCCAAGCTCATTGACGAGGCGGGAATTGATGTCATTCTGGTGGGAGACACCGTTGGGATCGTGGTCCAGGGAGAGGAGAGCACCCTTCCTGTCACACTCGATCAGATGCTCTATCATACCAAAATGGTCTCCCGCGCCGCGAAACGGGCCCTGGTGGTGGGCGATATGCCGTTTTTATCCTATCAGGTTGATATTGAGAGAACGGTTGAAAACGCGGGAAGGTTTTTGAAAGAGGGGGGGGCCGCGGCGGTGAAACTCGAGGGGGGCGCGACGGTCGCCGACCGGATTGAGGCCCTAACGCGATTTGACATTCCTGTTATGGCCCATATTGGCCTGACGCCGCAATCGGTTCATCGGATGGGGGGCTATAAAATACAAGGACGGAAGGGGCAGCAGGCCAGGGATTTGTTGAATGACGCCAAAACGGTAGAATCGGCGGGGGCCTTTTCACTGGTTCTTGAAGGAATCCCGGCCCCGCTGGCAAAGAAAATTACCGAGTCGGTCCAAATCCCAACCATTGGGATCGGCGCGGGGAAAAATTGTGACGGTCAAGTGATGGTTTTGCACGACCTCCTCGGTCTCTTTACACGGTTTCAGCCTAAATTTGTCCGCCGCTACGCTGACTTAACTCCCATCATTTCCGATGCCTTCCGTCAATTCAAATCGGACGTCGAAACAGGCAAGTTCCCGACAGAAGAAGAGTCCTATCCGTCATGAGGAGCCCTGGCAGGAAAAACAGGCTGATGACGTATTTAGGCTTGTGTGCGATGGGCCTACTCTTCGTGGCAGGCATCCTGGATGCCCACGCTGCAAACGCGGAGGCGTTCATTGAGGCGACCCGGCATCGGATCGTCGAGATATCCCGCGAGGCCCCCTCGGATGCCGAGGCGTTGGCAAGGTTCTTTGAAGATTCAGAGATTCCGGACGATGAAACGGCCGTCGGGCGATTTGAAGCGATCCTGCTGGCAACTTGCCAGGTTCGGCTGGCCGTTGAACATGGGGAGGAAAAAACAACCGTTACAGCCAAGGTTCAGACGAAGGGGATCGAAATCCCCGTAACGCTGGTGGTTCCGGATGGTATTGGAATCGGCAACCCGAACGATCTAAAGTTGGGGGTGCCGCTCCACAAAGGAATGCCTTTTAGAGATCGAGGGTTTCGACAGCAGTTTAGGGACGGATCGAATCAGGTCGGCCACTTTTTAACCGCAGCACGCTTGGGATACGATCACGCCTTTATCCTCAATCCGTTTGTCCAGTTCCTTCTGCAAGGAACCGGGGGTATTGATGACGCCATTCGCATCATTATCGGACACGAGCAGGTCGAAAACGACATCGCCCTATCGATAGACCCGTTCGGACGGTTTGCAAAGGAACTCCGTTCCCCGACCGATGCCGAGGTAACCGCTTTCAAACGGGGGAATCTGGACGCCATCCGGATCGGATCAGGTCCAGGCCAGAGCCGCCCGGATATGGAGTTGTCCTACGTAGGATGGACGCTTGGGAACTTTATTCGTAAAGGGACCTTTAGAAAGCCTGAAGAAATTGCAACGTGGATCCGCGTGGCCCTGACAGAGCAGTAACCACAGGGTGTAAGCAAACCTTGCTCCTTATGCGCGTAACGCCTTTTCGATCGTTTCGAGGCCACGGGTCATCTCTTCCTCGGAAAGGGTCAAGGGGGGAGAAACGCGAATCACCCGGTCGGTATGAAGGGTCCATCCAAGGATCAATCCCTCTTTAAGCGCACGCGCAACCACCCGTTTGCAATCAGCTGCCTGCCGCATCTCAATGCCGATCATCATGCCGATTCCACGGACCTCGCGGATCATGGGCCCCTTCTTTGCCAATCCCGTCAGCGCGCTTAAGATCTTCTCTCCCATGAGGGCGGACTTTTGCGGGAGACGATTCTCGATTAGGAATCGCAGGCCGGCCATGCCTGCTGCGCAAGAGACTGGATGTCCTCCAAAAGTGGTGACATGGGATAAGGGAGGATTTTTGGAAAGGGCCCTCATAATGGCAGGACGCGCAATAAAGGCACCGAGCGGCATGCCGGCACCCATTGCCTTGGCAAGGGTCAGGATGTCGGGGGTGATCTTCCAGTGTTCCATGGCAAATAATTTTCCCGTCCGGCCGAAACCGGTCTGAACTTCATCTAATATCAGAAGGGCACCCACCTTGCGGCAGCGCCTTTGCACAGCCATCAGGAAATCGTCATTGGGAAGTTGGATTCCTCCCTCTCCCTGGATAGGTTCTGTAATAACGGCCGCCACCGATTCATCAATCTCTTTCAGCACCTTGTAGTCGTTAAAGCGTAAAAAGGTTACCTTGGGGAGCAACGGAAGAAACGGTTTTCGATAGACCTCTCTTCCTGTGACCGATAACGCGCCATGCGTATCGCCATGGAAGCTTCCATGAAAACCGATCAGCCGGCTGCGCCCCGTAAATTTTTTGGCAAGTTTGATCGCCCCTTCATTTGCCTCTGTCCCGCTATTGGTGAAATAAACAACGGAAAGCGATCGCGGGAGATGGCGTGTCAGTTCTACAGCCAGGTTCACCTGAGGCGATTGGACATATTCTCCATAAACCATGACGTGCAGGTATTTTTTAGCCTGTTGACAAATCGCCTCAATGACGACCGGGTTGGCATGACCGACGTTGGCAACGCCAATGCCTGAGATAAAATCGAGGTAGGCGTTTCCGTCCTGGGTATAGATGTAGGATCCTAGTGCACGTTGAACCTCAAGCCCGATGGGGGAAGACGACGTCTGACAAAGATGCCTTAGGAAGGACCGAGAAACCTTCAATTTTCA
>SBBT01000162.1 GCA_005239595.1 Candidatus Troglogloeales bacterium
AGGATCATGATATTTACGACGGTAAGCTTCGCCGACATCACCCCAAAAACCCCCAGCAGGGGGTGGTGCGTCCCCCCCATCTTTCTTGCCTCTTCCACGGAGGCCACCAGGGAGTGGGGAGTCATCCAGACCATGAAACAGACCAGCAGGGTTATGAGCATCGCGGTGATATATTTCTGATACTTTATGCCCTCATCGGTCCGGCGCAACAGACCCTGCCAAAGATAGTAATTGGCGCCTAAGAAAAGGGTTCCAATTAAGACGGCCTGCAGAATAAAAAGCCAGGAGAGGAATCCGCCCATGAGCGTGATTCCCATTTGCTGGTTGTATTCATAAATCTCCCGCATCAGCCAGTAACCGGCAAACGGCAACGGCAACAGGCCAAAAATGCCAATAAAGTTCCCGACATACCCCATCCAGTCGTAATACTCCCTCTCCTCCTGCGTCTGCGAGGCAAGATATTTTACACCGGCGTAGGCGCCGCACATAAAGCCGCCCAAAACGACATTGCCGATGAGACGATGAATGTTGACCGGGTTCCATGTGGGATTATGAACCGCCGCCCAGAGCCGATCCCATCCTTTGAGTTCAGGCGACAGGACCACAGGAGATGCCTGAAACGAAAGCCACGCATCGGCGGTATACATGATAAATATGCCAACGACGTTTAAGAGGAACCCGAGGAAGAGATGGAGTTTCTTGTATTGCATCATCGCGTCCCACCCATACCAGTAGAGATAAAGCACAATGGTCTCAACAATAAAAAGGGAGGCGTAAAAAATATAGGTGGGCCAGAAGACTTCGGTAAGATAATTAAAAAACTTTGGATATAAGACAATGAGAAGAAAAACCAGAATGCCGCCAAAGGTGGCTGTGGTTCCAAACGAGGCCGTTAACAGTTTGGTAAAATCCTTGGCCAGCTTGTCATACCGTTTTTCCCCACCCAAGTAACCGATCAATTCGCACAAAAAGGCAAAGATCGGAACCCCCAAAACAAAGCCGGCAAAAAGGAGGTGGACCTGCGCGATAATCCAGATCGCATTTCGGCTGCCTACCAGGGGGAAATCGCGGTATTCACTGACGGCAAACTCCTGGGCGTAAGCCGAAGTAGCCACGCCCAGAAGGATCAACAAAAATCCGGCAAGGGCCGGAAGCCAGGAGAAAGCTCCCGTTGGTCGCTTTAAATAAGCAGATATTGTCACTGCCTTTTTCAAGATACGCTTTCTACGATATTTAATCCCCCCATTCAAAAAAGGGGGAGATAAAAGCAAAAGAGAGAGCAACGCCCCTTCTCCCGCCCTAACAACTGTCTTACTTCTCTACGTTGATGACAATTTCCTTGTGGTCATGCGCTGCCGGTTTCATACCGTGCGACCAGGTGTGTTCATAGGCAATAACCTTCCATCGTTCTTCTTCTGAAAGCTTCTCTTTCCATGCGGGCATCTTGGTCTTTTCCACACCCTCGGAGACGCGCCAGAACCAGTAACTGTCCGAGTATTTGTTCATCTTTTGGGCAGCCCGAAAATCCTGGGCGCCCCGCTGCTTGGGACGATCCTTTGCCGCATCAATCTCATGACAGGTCAGACACCCCTTATCCACCTTGACATCCTCTCGACGATATTGGAATGTCAGTTGGGCGGTCTCAAACAGCTTCTTCCCCTCTGCAATAATTTTTGGATCGGTCCACCATCCGGCCGGCATATGCTTTTCGGCATACGCCTTCGGCACCGGCTTCATCGGCTTTTCTTCATCCGCCAAGGCAAGGTTCCCCGAAAAAAGGATGAAAGCAATACCAAACAGTAAAATCAGATTCTTCATTATTGACTCCCCCTTATTAATTTTGGTCACGCGCTACTACTATGACAATTTAATTACGAAACATTTTCTTGTCATTCCGGAATGCCTCTGTCCGGAATCCAGCCTTTCTGAAGATTCTGGATTCCGGCCTAAACATTGCCGGAATGACGGTCGTTTGTTTTGTCATCGTGTGACTTAACAGTAGAATCCTCTCTTATTGATGTAGCAAAACTAAAATGTCATAGTACTACACCTCCACTCCCCCTTATTTTGCCCCATTTTTCGTCAACGCTACCTTTTGCGCAGATTGGGCAGGCAGACCCTGCGCCTCCTTCTCTGCATTTAGAATATGGCAGAAGAGGCAATTCTTTTTCTCGATCAACCCTTTCCCCTGCTCGACAAGCCCCGGATCAGAACGGATGGGATTCGGGGCACTTTCAACCTTTTTCCCAAGGCTTAAGATGTAGGACATTAAATATCCTATCTCCTTCTCGGAAAGCCCAAAATTGGGCATCGGGGAGTCGGGACGAATCGACTGTGGATTTTTAAGCCAGAAATAAATCCAAGCGGGTGCGAGGCGCTCCGAAGCAATCGATAAATTCGGTCCAACAACACCCCCCTCTCCTTTCGGAGAGGTTTTATGGCATCCATCGCAACCAAAGATATCACTAAAAAGCGCTTGTCCTTCGGAAGCGGCAGCCTCCGACCGATCCAGGTTCGCAACAGAACGCTGCGAAAACCGATCTTCCCGAAGCGTCATCAAATATTCAGTCAGGGCATTTGCCTCTCCATCGCTG
>SBBT01000029.1 GCA_005239595.1 Candidatus Troglogloeales bacterium
AGACGGAGTCTGGGAAAGCATGATCAAAAGAACGGATAAAAAACGGTCTCTTCTTCGGGTGCGAAGCGAAGAGGGGTTTTCCTTAATTGAGGTCCTGATTGCCACTGTTTTATTGTTGTTCGGTATCTTAGCCATTGTGACCGGGGAGGTTTCCTCCCTCACCATGAACAAGCGAAGCGCGGAGACCATAAAGGCGGTTTCTGCCGCGGAAAATATCCTTGAAATGATGCGCCGTAACCCAAAGAAGCTTAGCGAATATAACGGGATGAATACCAATAATGATTTTGTGAAGACGACCCCTTTGTCAATGGCTCAATCCGATTTTAATGAATGGAAGAGCAGTGTCGGGGCGATTACAGGGGAAACGAAACCCACAACAGAAAAAGCGTTTCAATGTGGCACGACGGAGGTTCGAAGCGCTTGCGGATCGATCCGAATCGGGAGTGGGTTACTCGATAAGGTTAAATCCGTTACGATTCAGGTTGTTTGGCCGGCTCGCGAGGAAGGAATTACAATTAATACGGCGATCGAGTCTTAAGGGACCGGCTAAAATAGGGAGAAGAATGGGGCAGAGGGGAGCAACGATTCTTGAGCTTTTAGTGGCGACGGCAATGGCGGGCATTGTCGCTGCCGCGGGCTATAGCTTTTATGATCATACCTTCAAATTTCAGACCTATCATGAAAGGCAGAAGGAAATGCAGGCCCGGTTGCAGATTTCGATGGATATTTTAGCCAGAGAGCTTCGACATGCGGGTTATGGCATCATCAGTCCCCTTCCCCTGGGCAATGGATTGGAGAAAGGACGTGATCTGTGTGCGGGGGTGTTAGACGGTATTCGTTTGACCAATACGGCCTTGTGTAACGTTGTGGGACCGAAAGATGGGGGTCCTGATGGAACCGACTCACTGAGTATCATGCAAGTGGGAGACGAATTAGTCGGAACGTTAAGCGCCCCGACCAATACAACGACGAAGGAAATTACCCTGAATAAGATCGGGACCATAGACAATACGCTGGGCTTAGTTTCCTTAGGCGGGTTTTTTACCGCGCAGGTCGTATCTATAAGTGGGACCTCCACATTAAACCTTAATATGAATCCGGACAATGTCTATCCGATTGGTTTTCCCGTCTATTCTCTTCTCAAGGTGGGTGGCGCTCTACCCACCAGTGTCGTTACTTACGCTATAGGGACGTCTACACAGGAAAAGGAATCGTTCCTATCCAGAAATGGGGCCTTGTTTGTCTCCGGGATTGAAGATATGCAAGTGGCCTATCTTTTAACCGAGGGTGCGAGTTTGGAGAACGGTGGAGCATGGGCACTGAATGATCCAGTAAAGGGCACCCCTATTCCGACGACGAAGAGTTCTTATCTGGCGATCCGCCTTTCGTTGATTGCTTACGCAAAAGATCCCAATCCAAACTTCAAAGGTGGGCAACGGCCCGCGCTGGAGAATCATCTGGCAGGGGCTGCGGATAAACTGGACAGTTACCGAAGGGTTGTTTTGACCCGTGTGGTGGAATTAAAAAACGATGGTTGCGATCCAAAAGATCTTTTATGTTAAGGGATTAGAGGAGAGGATATAGAGGGGGAACGGCCATCCGTTTGGGGGTGAAAGAGGGAATAAGAGGATGAAGAGAATACTGTTTTTAGAAAAAAAAGGGAGGCACGATCGGGGGGTGGCCTTAATTACGGTTGTGCTTGTACTCAGTCTGGTCGTCGGTCTGATTGTGCTCGCACTCTCAAACAGTATGGTTGGACGCGTCTTGAGCATTACCTACATGAAAGAAAAAACCATCTTGCAGTGTGCCCAGGGAGATCTCGATCTCGCCAATCAATTGCTGGTGTTAGGAACCGGGGATGCACAGAAACTTTTAGGAATGAAGGCGGACGGAATCACCGTAGATCCCGAAGTATTGGGAGGGAAAGATGATGCCCAAAACAATCTGATTGAGGAGATTCAGGGGAATAAAGATTTGGCATTTGACAGCGTAACCGATGCCGTTCCGGACATAAAAATTAATAATCCAAATATTCCAACCTGCTCGACGTCTATTGATATCGATTTCCTTTTCCACGACGACGGACGAGACGTCGCGGTGCAAGATTTCAGCGAATATCATACCCCCACAGGCGGTGTTGCTTGTGGAGAAGGCGATTTTTATTCTATAACCGCGTTAACAACGAGCACGGTCGGGTCTTCTACATCCTTGGTTCGATCCGGCTATTACAAATGTGCCAGCGGCTAATGCAAGAAGGAGTGTGATCATGAAAAGAAAAACAGGATTGATTATCGCGTCGGTTTTGTTGGCATTTTTTATAATAGGAATAGGGGGAACCCCCTCTGTTTGGGCGAAGGAAGCCGTCAAACTCATCATACAGATTGATTCGGCTGACAAGGGAAAAGTCATCATTAAAAATACGGACCCGAGTGCAGCTGCCGTTGAGTGTACGTCGGCGGAATGCACGTATCTATACTCCAGCAAGACGAAGGTCGATCTTACTGCAGTACCTGCATCAGGATATGCCTACAAGAAGTGGGAGGATATAAAGAGATGTGACAAAAGTGGCAATCCTATAACTGTTACCATGCATGAGAATACCAATGACACCAGTCCCGCTAAAGATCGGATCTGCAAAGCCATCTTTAAGCCAATTTCCAAAGTGGTAGTCAAGATCGATCCGTCTAACGGGGGCACAGTAATCGGTAAATTTAGTAATGGCCTAGTTGTGATTAGCTGCGGAGTGGGCAGCGAGCTAGACTGCGAGGAGCCGTACGCCGGCGATGAGAGGAATATTGTGCTTACGGCAACACCGGCCTCGGGATTTACATTTGATAAGTGGAGCGGGCATGACGATTGTTTAGATGGAACGGTTAAGCTAAAGGATGCAGTCCGCGAGTGTATCGCTCTCTTTAAGGCAATAC
>SBBT01000113.1 GCA_005239595.1 Candidatus Troglogloeales bacterium
CAGGGACAGGCGACGATTAAAACCGCCACAGCCACCATCAGTGCATCTGCCAGAGCGCCAAAGTATAGCCATCCGGCGAAGGAGACAAGAGAGATGGCGAGGACAACCGGCACAAAAACAGATGCGACCTGATCAGCCATTTTCGCAATGTCCGGTTTGGCCCCCTGCGCCTCTTCAATGAGTCGGATCATCTGCGAGAGGAGGGTTTTGGCCCCCACCCCCTTCGCGACAAAAATCAATCGACCGGTTTGATTGACCGTCCCCCCCATGACGCGATCCCCGCTTTTTTTCTCAACGGGCAGACTCTCGCCGGTCATCATCGATTCGTCCACCGATGAATAGCCTTCCACCACTTCGCCATCCGCCGGAATCCGCTCTCCCGGTCGAACGACGAGCCGATCTGAAACCGCGATATCCCTAATCGGGATTGAATCTTCCGTGCCATCGTTCTTAAGACGGCAGGCCATGTTCGGCTGATTTTTCATAAGACGCCGTATGGCCTCCGAGACCTTGCCCCTGGCACGTTCTTCCATAACCCGCCCCAGGAGAATAATCGTGATAATGGTGGCCGATGTGTCGTAATAAACGGCTGTTGTGCCGAGTGGAAAGAAGGTCGCCGCAACGCTATAAAAATAGGCGGCCGAGGTTCCAACGGCAATGAGGGTGTTCATGTCCGATGTCCCCTGCCTGGCCCTTGCCCAGGCCCCTTGATAGAAGGGCATTCCTCCCCAGCATTGCACCGGCGTTGCCAATAGGAATTGAACGACGAGCAGGGTCTTGCTGTGGGGAAGCTGGCCGACCAACTCCAGGAGCATGATTCCCAAGACAGGAAGCGTGAAGACGGCCGAACCAATCAATCTCCGCAACAGGAGACGATCCACCCCCTCCTCACCCAAAGGAAGGGATGCCTCGGAAGTCGTATCTTCCAAAGGCTGATAGCCTGCGCGCGAAATGGCGCCTCTGATCTCCTGAAGATCGATTGCAGCCGGAAGGTATTCGACGGCGACCTGCCCGGTGGCAAGATTCACCGAGGCAAAGGCAACCCCGTCAATTCCCCGAAGCACGCCCTCCACCTTGGCGACACAGGATGCGCACGACAGACCTCCGATTTTAATGGTAACCTTGGCCACTAAAATCCTTGCCATCGTTTGCCGTTACGCCGCCCCATTGTCCTTCGGCCCTTATCACACGCTTTGCCTATCATACCATCCTGCAAGCCGTTTGGGCGACACCCCCATGAAATAAAGGAGTAATGTCATCGCATTTCTTGCGCTGGTTTTAAGCAGGCCATTCTTTTGCCATCGCCGGCAAGAAGTCGTCATGGTCTGTTTGAGCAAGACCACCTGGCCGCATCGCTTGAGCCGCCGGACGAAATCGACATCTTCCATCAGGGGAATGTCAGCAAATCCGCCCAACGCCCGAAAGAGTTCCTTTCTCACAAAGAGTCCTTGATCGCCATAGGGGAGTTTGAGCAGGGACGATCGCGCATTCGCCCCCCACGAGATCATTCTCAAAAGAGGATGCGGGTGATCTATTTTCAGGCGAAACGCCCCTCCCGCCACGCGCGGATCCTTAAGCGCACGGATCATGACGTTGAGTCCCTCATCAGGCAATACCGAATCGGCATGCAGGAAGAGCAGGATGTCGCCGTCTGCGCGCCTCGCCCCTTCGTTCATCTGGCGGGCCCTTCCTGCAGGGGCAGATAGGAGCATGCGTCCCGACCCGGTCGATACCCATGATTGAAGAAGGTCGATCGTTCCATCGCGGCTTCCGCCATCCACCAGGATGATTTGCATCGGGCTGAATCTCTCGAGACGCGCCAAGGTGTTCGGGAGAAGTTCCTCTTCATTTAGGACCGGCACCACTACGGAGATGGCGCTGCTAGGGGGCACCGCACTCACTCGGATCCCCTGCAATTTTTTCAATGGTGTGAGAAATGACCGGGAGGAGGATTTCAACATTCTCGCGCACGGCGCGGGGGCTTCCGGGAAGGTTGATAATCAACGTATGCTTGCGAATGCCGGCAATGCCGCGGGAAATGATGGAGCGCGGGTTCCGGCGATACCCCTCCATGCGCATGATTTCCGCCATTCCTGGAATCTGCCGATCAATCACTTCCATGGTCGCCTCCGGGGTGACATCGCGCGGGGAGACCCCTGTTCCGCCGGTGGTAAAAATAAGGACCGCACCGCGTCGGTCGCAGAAATCAATCAGGTGGTCCCGGATCACATCTTTCTCATCGGGGACAATTTCATAGGCGACCACTTTTCCGGAAAGCCTTTCGACGAGCTGGTGCAGCAGGAGGCCGCTTGCATCTTCCCGCAATCCGAGGGCACCTTTGTCGCTGATGGTCAGGATACCGACCGAAAACATAAATTTCCCCGCAGGCGGCTAAAAAAGCCTCGGTTCCGAACCTAGGGGTTCTGAACCCGAGGCTTGAACCTCTTTTTTGATGCCGAAATGCCGGTAGGACATGTCGGCTGCCATCCTTCCGCGGGAGGTGCGGTCCAGGTAGCCCCCCTGAATCAGGTAGGGCTCATAGACATCTTCCAGCGTCTCTTTTTCTTCGCCAAGGGCCGAGGCGAGCGTCTCCACCCCGACCGGCCCTCCAGAAAATTTCTCAATGATCAAGAGAAGCAGCCTTCGGTCGATGGCATCAAAACCGGCAGCATCAATCTCCATCCTGGATAGGGCGTCTTTGGCGACCGCGAGCGTGATTGTTCCGTTTGATTGTACCTCGGCAAAATCGCGAACCCGTCTTAATATCCGGTTGGCAATGCGAGGAGTCCCCCGCGTGCGGGCCGCAATTTCGAGGGCCGCTTCCGGTTCGATTTCGATGCGCAATATTCGGGAGGATCGCAGAATAATTTCTTTTAACTCCTCAGGCCGATAGAACTCAAGCCGGCTGACTACGCCGAACCGGTCCCGAAGGGGCGAGGTCAGCAACCCGGCCCGGGTGGTCGCCCCGACCAAGGTGAAACGGGGAAGATCAAATTTCAGCGTGCGGGCGGAAGGCCCCTGGCCGATGATCAGGTCAATCTGGAAGTCCTCCATCGCGGGATAGAGAACCTCCTCCACCGTCGGATGAAGCCGATGGATTTCGTCGATAAAAAAGACGTCTCCTTCCGAAAGATTGCTCAAGATGGCGGCAAGATCCCCGGGGCGCTCGACCGCAGGTCCGGACGTCGCCTTGATATTGACCCCCATCTCGCGGGCAATGATGTTGGCAAGAGTGGTCTTCCCGAGACCTGGAGGACCATAGAAGATCACATGGTCCAAAACATCTTTTCGTTTTTTCGCCGCTTGAATATATATCCTTAAATTTTCTTTAATCTTCCCCTGTCCGACATATTCATCGAAGGAACTTGGACGAAGATGCGACTCGATCCGCTTCTCCTCGTCATTGAGCTGGTGGGTGGACGAAAGACGCTCCATCAGAAGATCCGTGCCAGTTTTTTTAGTGCCTGCTTGATCAAGCCCTCGACGGAAGACCCGTTTAATTCAGCCCCGTCCAAGACTTTTTTGGCCTCGCTTCGATTATAACCCAGGTTTACCAGCGCAGAGAGGGCATCAGCCACAATTTTATCCTCTCCGCTTGCCAGGGGCTCGGCAAGGGGAAGCCCTGCCAACTTTAACGACGCCACCTTCTCTTTGAGTTCCAGCACGAGCCTTCCTGCTGTCTTCGGCCCTACTCCGGGGATCGCCCGCAGTCTCTGGATATTCCCTTCCTGTATGGCTGCGGCCAGTTCCATAATTTCCATCCCTGACAGGATGTTTAGCGCAAGTTTTGGCCCGATGCCTGATACCCCTAAAAGGAGCAGAAAGAGCTCTTTCTCCAGCAAGGTAAGAAAGCCGTATAACTGGAAGGCATCTTCCCGAACATGGGTGTACGTCTGCAGAGAAGTTGTCTCTTTAACTTCGGGGAGATGATAGAAGGTGCTTAACGGAACAAAAACCTGATAGCCGATGCCATGAACGTCGATAATCAGCAAAGAGGGGGTTTTCGTGGTAAGTATCCCGGTGATCGACGCAATCACTGTTCTGGCCTCTTTACGCGTGTGATGAGGCGGCTGACACTCTCTCCTGAAAGCGCGCTGAATGCAAGTGGCAGATGGCAATAGCCACCGCATCGGCCTCATGATCTGACTTGAAGAGGTGAGGGTGTTTTAAGAGCGCGCTTACCATCTGCTGTATCTGATGCTTGGTCGCCCCGCCGTAGCCGGCCACCGCCATTTTAACGGCACGCGGCGCATACTCAAAAACGGGCAGATGATGACACGCCGCTGCCAAAATGGCAGCCCCCTTGGCCTGCCCCAACTTTAAAGCCGACTTGAAATTTTTAGCAAGAAAGGTGTCTTCCAGGGCGACGGCTCGGGGCTGCCCCTCATCGATGATATGAGAGAGTCCGTCAAAGAGGTTTTTGAGCCTCTTTGAGAAGGGCTCGGCAGAAAGGGTGCGGATCTCTCCTGACATCATCAGAACCAATCCCCCGCCGGTCTCTTCCAGCAGGCCATAGCCGGTTACCCCAATTCCTGGATCAATTCCTAAAATGCGCATTGGTTAGATCCACCTGCCGGGAGAACCGTTGGTCTTTAAGTCCGAATTTTTCCCCACAAGGCCTCTAACCTGCGATCTTGGCCATCACATCTTCTGGAATATCGAAATTGGCATAGACATCTTGGACATCGTCATGCGCCTCGAGGGTCTCCATCAACCGGAGCATCTGTTCCGCATCTTTTCCGCTTAATGGGACATAACTTTTCGGACGGAAGGTTATTTCTGAAAACGAAGGGGTGAGCTTGGCATCGGCTATCGCTTTTTTCACCTTCTCAAAATCAGAGGGCTGGGTGAGGATCTCATAGGTTTCCGGGTCATCCGAACGGACATCTTCAGCACCCGCGTCAAGCGCCAGGGTCATCAGCCGCTCTTCGTCGAGGGCTCTCTTCTCCAGGATGAACTGCCCTTTTTTTTCAAACATCCATGAGACGCATCCGGATTCTCCCATGCTGCCACCATACTTAGCGAGAAGATGCCGAATTTCTGAAACGGTCCTGTTTTTGTTATCGGTGGTAATATGGATCATTATGGCGACGCCGCCCGGTCCATATCCTTCATAGGTATGCTCTTCGTATTGAACGCCCGGAAGTTCACCCGTGCCGCGCAGGATAGCCTTCTTGATATTATCCGCCGGCATATTCGCTTCTTTGGCCTTTAGAATCGCGGTACGAAGACGGGCATTCCCTTCAGGGTCTCCCCCTCCCACCTTTGCCCCAATCGTAATTTCTCTAATAATCTTGGTAAAAACCTTCCCCCGCTTGGCATCCGTCGCCGCTTTCTTGTGCTTCGTTGTTGCCCACTTCGAATGTCCCGACATAACCGAGATTCCTGATGGAAGAGTGGTTTCATTGTTAGCATATTCCCTATGGGGAGTCAATTGCACCCTCTATTCCCCTCTATTCTCCTCTATTCTCCTGGCATCATCGCACCCGTCTCTTATTTTTTCTCCGCCAGGGCATGGTCTTTCATCTGGGAGCATCGATCGCAAACCTGCCGCAAGGCGTCATGATGTGAGACGATGACGGCGTTTTTATCTTTCAGGAACTCTTTTAACAACATGACCACTTTTTACTCTGTCGCTTCATCCAGAGGGGAGGTCGGTTCATCGAGCAAATAAACCTCCCGATCAAGCAGGATGCCCAGCGCCATGTTGATCCACTGTTTCTCCCCGAGGCAATCCCCCCCTTCACCGGCATGCGTCTGAAGCCCTTTCTTTAATGACGCCAACCAACGCATCAGATCCAGCCGCTCCAGTAAAGGAGCGGACATCTTCTTTTCGTCAACCGTTTGACCGAGGGTTATATTTTCCAAAAGGGAGTGATTGGGGAGGTCGACCTCTTGAGAAATAAAAACCATTTTACGCTGGAACGTCTCCACGCCGACCTGCTCATAGGCAAGCTGATCCACAAGGCGTTTCCCGTGATCGGGATTGATCAGGTTGGCAAGGAGCGCTAAAACAGTCGTCTTTCCCTCTCCCGATTTCCCGATGATACAAACCTTTTCCCCTTTCCGCAGATAAAACTCCTCAATCACGATCCGTTTCGATGTCCCCGGGTACTGGAGGAACAGAGAAAAGACCTCCTGGAGATCGTCGAAGACCGACACGGCACCCGTTCCACCCGGCTTGCCGTTCAGCTTCCGGTTGAGCACGGCATAAAATGATTGGCGACCCGACCTTTGCGGATGCCATTCTGGACCGGCTGGTTCACAATGCTTACACAATCAACCTGCAAGGGAAATCGATGCGAAAAAACATGCTCTCTTGACGGAAAAGAACACAAATGAGTAGGACTAATCCAAATTTGTTGAGGGTCAAATCTTAGTCTGTTCGCGCGCCTGAAGGTGATAATCAAGTTTCATGGCACGTCGGACCTGATCCATGGTCTCTTTTGCGACAAGACGCGCGCGGCGGGTTCCCTCTATCAGGATATCGTCAATCTCCACTTCGTTCCCTTCAAACCGCAGGCGGCGTTCCCGTATCGGATCAAGGAAAGCATTGAGCGCCTTCGCGAGGATACGCTTCACCTCGACATCTCCCACCTTGCCTTTGACGTAGCGTTCCTTTAGCTCATCGACCTGTTCTTTATCGGCATTAAAGGCATCATGATAGGTAAAGACAGGGTTCCCCTCCAAATGGCCAGGGTCGGTCGAGCGAAGGCGTGTCGGATCGGTATACATCTTCATCACCTTGGCCTCAACCGTTTTCGCGTCATCGGAAAGGTAGATGGCATTCCCCATGGTCTTGCTCATCTTCGTCTGTCCATCCGTTCCGGGAAGCCGCGGAAACTCGCCCACATGTGCCTCCGGTTCGATCAAAACCTCTCCATAAAGAGCGTTAAATCGTCTGACAATCTCAACCGTCTGCTCAATCATCGGAAGTTGATCCTTGCCGACCGGCACCATGTCCGCCTTGAAAATAGTAATATCCGCCGCTTGATGCACAGGATAGACCAGAAAACCGGCGGGCAGGTTTTGCTCAAAACCCTTCTGCTGCATTTCGTCCTTCACGGTCGGATTGCGCTGCAGACGGGCAACCGTCACCAGGTTCAAAAAATAGACAGAAAGCTCGGCAATCTCTGGAACCATCGATTGAAGCAAAATCGTGCTTGTTTTCGGATCGATTCCAACGGAAAGATAGTCTTTCACGACCTCCCGAATATTTTTCCGCAAGATTTCAGGATGCTCGAAGTGATCGGTTAATGCCTGGACATCCGCAATCAGGATAAACGTCTCGTATTTCTCTTGCAGCGAGACGCGATTGGCCAGTGAACCGACATAATGCCCCAGATGAAGCCGGCCGGTTGGACGGTCTCCGGTTAAAATGCGTTGTTTCATGGAATCGGAATCTCTTCTATCGGCTTTGAGTCCTTGATTCCCTCTAAGACAATTTCCGCCAGAAGCGGATGGACGCCAAAATGCCCCGCTGTCAGGATAGACAATTTGGGATATTGCCTTTGCATCACGGAAATCTCCTCATGAACTCCCTTTAAAACAACCCCTGAGAACAAAAGACAGGGGAAGACGACAACGGTGGTTGCGTGCGACTGAACGCATTTTTTGAATCCTTCTGAAATAGAGGGGGCTGCCACCTGGGCGAAGCAACAAACGGCGTGCGGATAAGGGAGCCCCAATCCCCTGGTCCATTCCACTGCGGCCAGGATGGAAGTCTCCTCGCGGGTTCCCCTTCCGATGACCAGAAGTGCTGCTTCGCTGATAGGCGCCTTTACAAGATCGATCCGAGTCCTGGCAAGGTCAAGCAGTTTCGGGTAACGGCTTAACGCCTCTCCATAGTATATCTCGGCGTTTGCATGTTTTTCTTTCGATTCCACCAGGAGACGCGGCAGGTCTTCCAGGATATGCTGCCCCGGAAAGAGAAAAAGAGGTGCAGCCATGATCTTTTTTGCCCCTTCGGAAACCGCTTGGTCAATGGCGTCGGGGATGGACGGCCCCCATTCCAGATAACCATGATAAACCCGTTTAATACCGCTGTACTGGTTGAACAGACGGGCAAATTGACGGAACTCCTCAAGCGCGGCGACATCAGGACTGCCATGTCCCATCAGGATAACCGCATCAGCATTAAAATCAAACGTAGGCACCCTTACTTACACAACCTTTACGGCAAGCGTCTATCCCCATCGGAGAGGGGATGATTCGTCAAACATAGGCCTACAGACAGAGTAGGCGCGAAGAGACTGACCCATCCTAGCAGATAAAACTTTTCCGATTCAACCGAAAGGCCTGCCCGCAAGAGATTGCCGGTTGCTTTTCCATCAGGCAGTCTGATATAAAGCCGGAGGGTGCTGGTTGTCTTAAAGTTTTTGAAAGGGAGAGGGGGGCGATGGCGATTGCAACAAACTTAGGGTTTCCGCGTATCGGGCCGAGACGCGAATTAAAAAGGGCTCTGGAAGATTACTGGTCCGGCAAGCTTGACGAAAAGACGCTTCTTGAAACGGGGCGCGCGATACGAAAGAATAACTGGCTCCTTCAGAAAGAGTTGGGTCTTCACCACATTCCTTCCAATGACTTCTCCTTTTATGACCATGTGCTCGATACCATCGCGATGGTGGGTGCCGTTCCCTCGCGCTACGGATGGTCGGGGGGGGCGGTTAACCTTGCGACCTATTTTGCAATGGCGAGGGGGGTTCAGGAAAAAGGAAACGCCGAAAAATCTTCTTCCGATCTCCCCGCGATGGAGATGACAAAATGGTTTGATACAAACTACCATTATATCGTTCCGGAGTTTGAGCGGGGACAACGCTTTTCCCTGTCGTCGATTACGCCGGTGGATGCCTTTCGGGAAGCCAAGGCCCTCGGCATATCCACGCGGCCGGTTCTCTTAGGGCCGATCTCTTTTCTCCTCTTAGGCAAGACCAAGGAACCCAACCTTCAACCTCTTTCGCTGCTTGATAAACTCCTGCCGGTTTATGAGGAGTTGTTTCTGCAGCTTGCCAACGCC
>SBBT01000179.1 GCA_005239595.1 Candidatus Troglogloeales bacterium
GATATTAGACCTGTGAAAAAAGGGTGAACCGGACCGTATCTTTTTTTAGCCCATATCCCCCGCTCTGAAATTTCAATCTCTGTTTTAGGATGGAATATTGGGGCAATAAGGTCAGGATTCCCGTTGTCTAGGAATGGTTTATCCCGGCGGCCAAAAAAAGGGGCGTCCGCCCAGCAGGTGAATATGGAAATGGGAGACGGTTTGCCCACCCCATTTTCCTGAATTGACGACGGTTCGAAATCCCGCTTCAGAAATCCCCTTCTCTCGCGCAAGTTTTGGAGAAAGGGCGAAGAGATGCCCGATATACAACTCGTCCTCTCCCTCCAGGTCTAGCAACCCGGAAATATGTTTTTTAGAAATGATTAAAACATGGACAGGCGCCTGCGGGCGGATATCTTCTATAGCGATCGCAAACTCGTCTTCATAGACCACGCCCACAGGGAGTCTCTTGTCTACTATTTTGCAGAATAGGCAATCGTCTTCAGGATGAACTGACTCCATGGTTCCCTCCTTTATTTAACTCTGCGACTCGCCTTTTCAGAAAGGCCTGATTGCGCCATCCTTCTCGTCAGCTCCCCTTCGATGGCCGCCATTGGGATTTTATGAAAATTCAAGGCAACCAGAAGATGATAGAGCAGATCGGCCGTTTCATGGACGATCGCAGGTTTGCGCTTATTCTTCGCACTGATAATAAATTCCCCAGCTTCCTCTCCTACTTTTTTCAAGATCAGGTCCAATCCCCCTTGAAAGAGGGTACTGGTATAAGATTGCGCAGAGCGATGTATCTTTCGATCAGAGATCGTCTTGTAAAGGGTGTCGAACACCTTATCTGAAGAAGGCGACTTGGTGGTCGAAAGAGGGACGCGAGATGCCGTGCCTCGCCTGGCAAGGGGTTTAAAAAAACAGGAACGTTCCCCCGTATGACAGGCGACCCCCACCTGCTCCACCTTGATCAAAAGGGTGTCAGAGTCGCAATCAATATGGATCGCCTTCACCTTTTGGATATGCCCGGATGTCTCTCCCTTCTTCCATAACTTCCCCTGCGAACGGCTAAAAAAATGGGTCTCGCCGGTCTGAATGGTCTTTTCAAGTGACTCCTGGTTCATATAGGCGAGCATGAGAATCTCGTTGTTTTCAACGTCTTGAATAATGGCAGGGATGAGACCACCTGAAAACTTTATCTGATCGAGCTTCATGATATTCGTACGGGAACGCCTTTTTTAGCCAAAAATGCCTTTGCCTGTTGAATAGAGTAAACCTGGTAATGAAAGATGGATGCGGCGAGCACGGCATCGGCCTTGCCGGTTGTCATCCCGTCATATAAATGGGGAAGCGTACCGGCGCCGCCTGACGCAATAACGGGGGTACGGACCGACAAAGAGACGGTCCTGGTTAACTCAAGATCATATCCTTTCGTGCTTCCATCCCGATCGATGCTGGTCAACAGGATTTCCCCCGCGCCAAGGGCTTCCATCTTTTTTGCCCAAAGGGTGGCCTCTATTCCCGTCGCTTTCTTCCCGCCGTAGGTGTAGACCTCCCATGCCGAATCGTTTCCCTGGGACATCTTTTTTGCGTCAATCGCTACCACGATGGTGGAGCTTCCAAACTGAAGCACGGCAGCACGGACAAATTCAGGATTTTCAACTGCGGCGGTGTTGATCGACACCTTATCAGCCCCGGCGGAGAGAAGTTTCCTGACATCTTCGACGGTCCGGACGCCACCGCCGACCGTCAGCGGCATGGAGATCTCATCTGCCGTTCGTTGAACAATATCAAGGAGGGTGTTCCGGCTCTCCGATGAAGCGGTAATATCGAGAAAACAGATTTCATCCGCACCCTGTTTTTCATAACAGGCCGCAATCTCAACAGGGTCTCCCGCATCCTTTAAGTTGGAAAACCCCACCCCTTTGACCACCCGTCCATTCTTTACATCAAGGCAAGGGATAATTCGTTTCGCAAGCATGTCACTCCCCTACTGCTTTAATCCCGACATGCGTCCCTTCCTTCCTGGAGGATCCAAAAGGGCGAGGGCATCCGGAAGTGAAATCGCGCCTGTATAAAGCGCCTTGCCGATAATGGCCCCGATCATGCCAGGAATTTTTGAAATCTGTTGTATCTGCTCGAGCGTGGTAATCCCGCCCGACGCGATCATCGGAATTTTAACGCGCATGGCAATATCCTCAAAGAGCGTTATATTGGGACCGGACAGCATTCCGTCTTTTTCAATATCGGTCAGAATGATCGCCACAACACCAATATCGCAAAGGCGCAACGCAACTTCAATCACCGATTGTGCCGAGAGGGTTACCCATCCGGAGATCGCCACCGCCCCTTTCTTGGAGTCAATACCCACAATGATCTTGCCTGGAAACTGACGCGACGCCTCTTTGACCAAGTCGATATTCTTCAAGGCAGCCGTTCCCAGGATCACCTGGGCCGCCCCCGCCGTAAGATAGCGCTCGATCCAATGGAGGTCCCGAATTCCCCCTCCGACCTGTACTGGCATGCCAACCCCCTGAATCATTTCGACGATCAATGAATTATGAACAGGCCTGCCTCTCACCGCGCCGTCCAGATCAACGATATGAAGCGCCTTTGCCCCTTGCCGCTCCCACATCCTCGCCATGAGAAGAGGCTCTTCTCCATAAACCGTTTCGGAATTCATGTCTCCCTGTACGAGACGGACGCAACGTCCCCCTTTGATGTCGATCGCAGGAATTAAAAGCATGCTATCCCTTCATTTTGGCAAAATTAGAGAGCAGTCGAATCCCCATCTGTTGACTCTTTTCCGGATGAAATTGGCAGGCAAAAATATGATCCCGCGCAATCGAAGAGGGAAACCGCACTCCATGCTCTGTGGTGGTTGCGACCCACGCCGTCTCATCCACAAGGGGATAATAGGAATGAACGAAATAAAAATAAGACCCGTCTGGGATGCCTTCCAGAAAAGGATTCTTCTTCTCAATCTGAATCTGGTTCCAACCCATATGAGGAACTTTCATTCCCTGTTTTGGGAAGCGAACGACTTTTCCCGGAATAATATTAAGGCCCGGATGGCAGCCAAACTCTTCTCCCTCGGAAAAAAGAATCTGGAATCCCAGGCAGATTCCGAGATACGGTTTTCCCGTTTTGATCGCCTCGGTAATCGGTGTCAGGAGATGAAGGGCATCGAGTTGTTTCATGCAATCGGGAAAGGCGCCCACACCCGGGACCACCAAGTGGCTTGCATCGGCAATATCGGCAGGACGGTTGCTGATCGTGGAAAAATATCCTGCACGATCAAACCCCCGTTGCACGCTCCGAAGATTGCCCGATCCGTAATCAACGATCACAATCTTCATTACAGCGTTCCTTTAGTGGATGCCACTCCCGTTTGCCTGGGGTCTATCTGAACGGCCATGTCGAGCGCCCGACCAAACCCCTTAAAAATAGCCTCCAGGATATGATGCGGATCCTTTCCATGAAGGAGATTAACATGGAGGGTCATTCGACTGTGATCGGTGAGGGACCGGAAGAAATGCTCCATTAAATCGGGGTCAAACTCCTTTATTTTCTTTCTTGGCATCGGAACATTGTAGACAAGATAGGGCCGTCCTGAAAGATCGACCGCTACCTGGGCGAGTGCCTCATCGAGCGGAATGAGGGCATAGCCAAAACGGCGGATTCCCTGTTTCTCCCCGACGCTTTTTAAGATCGCCTCCCCCAGGACAATTCCGATGTCTTCCACCGTGTGGTGATCATCAATGTCTGTGTCTCCGGAGGCCTTGACCACAAGATCAAAAAAACCATGCTTAGAGAACGAAGAAAGCATGTGGCTTAAAAACGGAAAGGGGGTATCGACCTGATGCCCACCCGTCCCATCTAAGCCGATGGTGATTTGGATGTCTGTCTCCTTCGTCTGGCGTTTTACAATTCCTTTACGCATGTTCCGTTATCCTAACCTTTACCATATTGGCGTGCGCCCGTAAGCCTTCCGCTTCGGCAATCCGAACGAGATGCGGCCCTCCCTTGTAAAGGGCCTCCTTCGTATACGAGATAACGCTGCTTTTCTTAATAAAATCATCAACCGAAAGAGGGGAGAAAAACCGGGCTGTCCCCCCAGTTGGAAGGACATGGTTCGGACCCGCGATGTAGTCCCCTAATGCCTGCGGTGTCATTTCACCCAAAAAGACAGAGCCGGCATGGACAATTTCTGGGAGGA
>SBBT01000105.1 GCA_005239595.1 Candidatus Troglogloeales bacterium
CCGGCCCCTTTAAGCATGGGGGAAACCGTTATTACGTTAAAACCAAAAGAACAATGGCGTCCTGGAATGACGTGGGATACCCTGATCGCCGAGATGGATCGGGCGCTCAAATTACCCGGCGTCTCGAACATCTGGTGGATGCCGATCCAGACCAGAACCGAAATGCTCGCCACGGGAATACGGAGCAACGTCGGGATAAAGATCTTAGGCCCGGACCTTCATGAAATCGAAAAAATTGGAAGCCGGATCGAAAGGGTGATGGCCGAGATTCCCGACACCCGCTCCTCGTTTTTTGAACGGATCACCGGAGGATATTATCTTGATTTCGATATTCACCGGCAGGAGGCCGCCCGACATGGCCTTTCCATGGGCGAGATACAGGAAGTCATTGAGACGGCCATCGGCGGCAGAAACATCTCCCAAACCGTGGAAGGTCGGGAGCGTTATCCGATCAATGTCCGCTACGCGAGGGAGTTTCGAGACGATATTGAGAAGCTAAAGCAGGTTTTCATCTCAACCCCCTCCGGCGCCCAGATTCCGATCAGCCAGATTGCCGAAATTGCTTATTCCGAAGGACCGCCCATGGTAAAAGATGAAGGCGGATTGCTGGCCGGCGTCGTTTTCGTCGACACAACGCGCTCCGATATCGGGGGCTACGTGAGAGAAGCCCAGCGGCAGGTCGCAAAGATGGTCCCGCTTCCCACAGGCTACTCCCTGGTTTGGGCCGGTCAATACGAATATCTCTTGCACGCCAAAGAACATCTTAAAATTGTGATCCCGCTCACTCTTTTTATGATCGCTTTTCTCATCTACATCAATACCGGATCGGCAATGAAGACCCTGATCGTCTTTCTCTCCGTTCCGTTCTCCGCGGTCGGCGCGATATGGTTATTGTATCTTCTTGGGTATAACATCAGCATTGGGGTCTGGGTAGGACTGATCGCCTTGATGGGCCTGGACGCTGAAACGGGGGTCTTAATGCTCCTCTATCTCGATCTCGCCTATGAAGCGCGGCGGGCGAACGGGGGAATCACGACGCTGCGCGCGTTGAAAGAAGTGATTATTGAAGGGGCCGTCCATCGTCTTCGCCCCAAGGTTATGACCGTGTCGGTAATGTTCTTAGGATTGGTCCCGATCTTATGGTCCACCGGTGCGGGCGCCGACCTGATGCGCAGAATCGCCGCCCCCATGATAGGAGGCATTGTCACTTCGTTCATCATGGAACTTTTGGTCTATCCGGTGATCTATCAAATCTGGCGGGGAAAGGGGCTTGATCCATGAACCACCGTTCTTCTCCGGAAGAAACTTCGGGGAGAACGCTGTGCTTGATTCGGTAGGAGAATAATGATGACAAAAAGGCCAACCGCTATCTCCCCCATTCTAGGTGGACTTGCAAAAAACTTCGGCTTCGAGAAGGGGATGCTCGTCTACACGCTCAAAGAACAATGGGAAGAAATTGCGGGCCTCCCAATGGCCACTCACACCCATCCTTTGGAGATTCGGCATAAAACCCTTTATCTCCTGATCGATAGCAGCGCCTGGATGCACCAGATCTCTTTCCTGAAAAAAGAGATCATCGAAAAAGTAAACGGGTTTCTGAAGAACACCGCGGTTGACGCCCTTCATTTTAAAATCGGACCGATCCCCCGGGCCGAAAACTCCATAAAAAAGGAGTCGCCACCCGATGGTGAAGCTCCATACGATCCTGCCGTAGAAGCGTTTCTGTCGCCGCTTACCGATGGAGAGCTTCAGATCGCGGTCCGAAAAGCGATCAAACGACATTTGGCAAAAAGACAATGAGAAAGGAATAAAATTAGTGGAAAGGCGATTGTCTTAACGCTAAAGCGATTTTAATCTGTTCATCAGTCTGTCTTTAAGACTCGCCAGTTTCTTCGGCAATCCCTTCCTCGTGTTTCTCTGCCAGCCTGACCGCGCCTACCACCTTTCCGGTCTCTCCCAAGTCGATGAGCCGCACCCCTTGCGTATTGCGGCCGATTACACGGATGTCTTTGGCAGAAAAACGAACAACTTTAGCGTCGGTGGTCACAAGCATCACGTCGTCTTCCTCATCCACCTGCAACGCAGAAACCACATGGCCATTTCTTTGGCTCGTCTGGATGGTAATAATGCCATGCCCCCCACGACCCTGGGTCCGGTACTCGGAAAGACCGGTCCGCTTTCCATACCCCCGTTCCGTCACAGTCAGAATGGTCGCCCTGCTCTGCGGAGGGAGGGTCTCCATGCTGATCACCTCATCATTCTCCTGAAGACGAATTCCCCGCACGCCGGTTGAGACCCGCCCGACCGCGCGCGCATCTTCTTCGGAAAAACGGATCGACAGACCCATTTTCGTTCCCAGCAAGATTTCATGACTGCCCAGGGTAAGCCGGGAGGCGATCAGCCGGTCCCCTTCTTCCAGGTTAATCGCCCGAATGCCGCCGACGCGCGGATTGCTATACGCGCTTAAGGCTGTTTTCTTGATTAAACCCTTCCGGGTCGCCATCACGACAAAGGTGCCGTCTTTAAATTGATCGACGGGGAGAATCGCCGTTATTTTTTCATCCGGTCCCACCTGAACGAGATTGATGACGGCCTTTCCCTTGGACGCCCGGCCGGCCTCCGGGATCTGATGGACCTTTAACCAATAGACCCGGCCCGCATCGGTAAAAAAGAGGAGGTAGTGATGGGTGGAGGCGCTAAAAAGATGCGCGACAAAATCGTCTTCCTTAAGACCGGTTCCAATTTTTCCCTTTCCACCTCGGCGCTGGTTTCGATAAAGGGAAAGCGGATTCCGTTTAATGTAGCCGGTGTGCGAAACGGTTACCACCATTTCTTCCTGAACGATCAGGTCTTCAATGTTGATCTCGTCGGTCTCGGGGACAATTTCGGTCAGACGCGCATCGCCGAACTTCTCCTTCACCGAAAGCAGCTCGTCGTGGACCGCCTTCCGTATCAAGGCATCACTCGCTAGAAGGGCCGTGAGCGCCTCAATTTTTTGTAAAACCTCGCGGTATTCCGCAATCAGCTTGTCCCGTTCCAACCCGGTCAACCGATGCAGCTTCATGTCAAGGATGGCCTGTGCCTGAATATCGGAAAGGGCAAACTGCCGCGTTAAGCCGACTCTTGCCTCCTCCGGCGATCGGGAGCCGCGAATCAGCGCGATCACCGCATCCAGATGATCGAGTGCCGTTTTCAATCCTTCCAGGATGTGGGCGCGCGCCTCGGCCTCACGAAGTTCAAAGCGGCTCCTGCGAACGATCACCTCGCGCCTAAAATCAATAAAAGGCTGCAAGATCTCCTTCAGGTTTAAGACTTTAGGCTGGTTATGCACCAGCGCCAGCATGATCACGCCGAACGAAGATTGCATCTGGGTATATTTGTAAAGCTGGTTTAAGACCACCGACGCGATTTCTCCCCGCTTCAGCTCGATCACCACCCGCATGCCATCGCGATCCGATTCATCCCGAAGGTCGGTAATGCCTTCTATCTTTCTATCCCGGACCAGTTCGGCCATTTTCTCAATAAATCTCGCCTTGTTGACTTGATAAGGAAGTTCAGTGACGACAATGGCCTCCTTGTCTGTCCGCTCGTTGGACTCAATCACCGCCTTCCCCCGCAAAACCAACGACCCGCGACCGGTCTTATAGGCATCGTGAATCCCCTGCACGCCATAAATATAGCCGGCCGTCGGAAAATCAGGCCCCTTGATCACCTGCATCAGTCCTTCGACAGCGATTTCAGGATCATTCAGAAGAAGAATCAATCCCTCCACCAGCTCATTAAGATTGTGCGGCGGGATATTGGTCGCCATGCCGACGGCGATGCCGGAAGAACCGTTCATCAATAGATGGGGAACTTTCGTGGGCAGAACAGTCGGCTCTTGCTGGGATTCATCATAGTTAGGGACAAAATCAACCGTCTCCTTGTCGATGTCTTCCAAGAGGGCGGTGGCCAGCCAGGTGGGCCTCGCCTCCGTGTAGCGCATCGCGGCGGGGGGATCGCCGTCAACCGAACCAAAATTGCCCTGGCCATCCACCAGGGGATAGCGCATGTTAAAATCCTGCGCCATCCGAACGAGGGTATCGTAGATGGACGACTCCCCGTGCGGATGATAATTTCCCATAATCTCGCCAACGATTTTCGCCGACTTGCGATAGGGGCGATTGGGGGCAAGTCCCATGGCATGCATACCGAAAAGGGTCCTGCGGTGAACCGGTTTTAGACCATCTCGGACATCGGGTAAGGCCCGGCCGACGATTACGCTCATGGCGTAGTCCATGTAGGCCGACTTCATCTCGGCTTCCAAATTAATGGGTTCAATCATCGGCATGAACAATTCCTTAAAAGGGCGGTTACCACGAACAACGAAACGGTCCTTACTGCGAACATGCGTGTATCCCGAACGGCCTCTTATATATCCAGGTTCTTTACCTCTAAGGCATGCTTCTGGATAAAGGCGCGCCGGGGCTCCACATCATCCCCCATGAGAACGGAAAAGAGGCGTTCCGCCTCAACCAAATCTTCAAGTTGTACCTTCAGAAGGGACCGGGCCTCCGGGTTCATCGTGGTCTCCCACAACTGCTCCGGATTCATTTCTCCCAACCCCTTATAACGCTGGATGGAAAGTCCCTTTTTCCCCCGCTCCATCACATGTGAAATCACTGCGGCGGCGGATGGATATTCTTTTTCCCCATCAGCGTTGCTGATACGATACGGAGGAATGCCAAGGCCAAGACCCCTGGGCGAAAGGTTTTTCAGCTCCCGAAACTCCGGAGAGTTGACCATCTCCTCATTCACTTTAAAGAGATGGGACGTCCCGCTCCTTTGTATGCGTACTTCAATCTGGTACGATTGGTACTCGTCGTCTTTTTTTACCTCGGCGGTAAAGGGACATGCGGGATAAGAGGAGGCCCAGGATAGCCGCGTCTTCTCTATGAATTCGGAAAGACGTACCCGATCGCGCAGAAGATCTCGATCGAGGTTTTCCTGGGTGATGACCCGAAGAAGGTCGGGATCCATTTGTTTTCGCGCAAAATGCTCGATGAGCGCCTCGTAGGCGATGAGTTTCTTTAACAGGGATCGCAGTTTCGATCCGGAAACAAATTCACCGGCACTCTCCTGATAGAGCCGAACCTCTTCAACGGCGATACCCATCAGGTATTCACGCATGGCAGCTTCATTCTTGATATATTGTTCGCTTTTTCCACGTTTAACCTTAAAGAGCGGGGGCTGTGCGATATAGACATATCCTTTTTCTATCAGAGGGGTCATCTGCCGGTAAAAGAACGTCAAAAGGAGCGTTCGGATATGGGAGCCGTCCACATCGGCATCCGTCATGATAATCACACGGTGGTAACGCGTTTTATTGATGTCAAAATCTTCCGTCCCCACGCCACAGCCTAAAGCCGTAATCAGGACGCGGATTTCTTCAGAGGAGATCATCTTGTCAAAACGGGCCCGCTCGACATTTAGAATTTTCCCTCTCAAAGGGAGGATCGCCTGAAAGCGCCTGTCGCGCCCCTGCTTGGCAGAACCGCCCGCTGAATCCCCCTCCACCAGGTAGACCTCACTCTTGGCGGGATCTTTCTCCGAACAGTCGGCAAGCTTTCCGGGAAGCGCGCCGCCATCGAAGGCATTCTTGCGCCGTATTAACTCTTTCGCCTTTCTTGCCGCCTCTCGGGCCCGCGCGGCGTTTTGGGCCTTTTCAACGATCTTTCTGGGAACGGAAGGATTCTCCTCAAAATACTCGGCGAGCGCTTCATTCACCGCAGCCTCTACCATTCCCTTAATCTCCGAATTTCCGAGTTTCGTTTTTGTCTGACCCTCAAACTGGGGATTGGGGAGTTTAATCGAAACCACTGCGGTCAGCCCCTCTCGTACATCCTCCCCTGTGACCGTTTCGCCATTTTTGAGCAGTCCATTGGCCGATCCATAGCTATTCACCGTCCGGGTCAGGGCCGACTTAAAACCCACCAGATGGGTCCCCCCTTCCTTCGTGTTGATATTATTTGCAAAGGAAAAGAGGCTTTCCGAATAACTGTCATTGTATTGAACGGCAAGTTCTAAAGTGATCGCCCCTCTTTCGGTCTCCACAAGGATCGGCTTGTGGAGCGGATGCTTGTTCTCATTGAGCATCTCCACAAAAGAGACGATCCCCCCTTTGTAGGAAAATTCCTGGCGCTTCTCGCTTCGCTCGTCTTCGATAGAAATTTTAAGTCCTTTATTGAGGAACGCAAGCTCCCGTAATCGCTGGGAAACAATATCGTTAGAAAAATCGGTCTGCTCGAAAATAAGCGAATCGGGTTTAAAGGTAATGTGCGTCCCCCGTTTTTTTGTCTTGCCGGTCACATCGAGAGGACCCAATGGTTTCCCCCGCTCATAGCGCTGCTGGTAGACCAACCCCTCTTGTTTGATCTCCAGTTCAAGCCACTGTGAAAGGGCATTCACGACCGAAACACCCACCCCGTGCAAGCCGCCGGACACCTTATAGGTTTCATTGTCAAACTTGCTCCCCGCATGCAGATACGTTAAAGCCACTTCCGCCGCGGAAATTTTTTTGTCTGGATGGAGCTTGGTCGGTATGCCTCGCCCGTTGTCCACCACGGTTACCGAATTATCCACATGAAGGATAACATCGATTTCTGTGCAAAAACCGGCCATGGCCTCGTCCACCGAATTATCGACCACCTCGTAAATAAGGTGGTGAAGCCCTTCGATTCCGGTATTTCCAATGTACATCGCAGGGCGCTTCCGAACAGCCTCCAGGCCCTCTAATATCTTTATTTTACCCTCATCGTATTGAGGGGATTTCACTTCTGTCATTTTTCTATCGCTGGGTTAAATGAGGAGAGAAGCTTTCTTGCAACAGCTATCAACTTCGCATCGGCATCACAACGGAAAGGAACCCCGCTGCTTCCTCTCTAATTAAACAGGGCGAAAAGGGGTCTTTCAACTCAAGCGTCGCGCTTTCACCCTCCAGGACAGCAAGAATATCGATAAAGTAGCGGGCGTTAAATCCGGTCGCAAACTCCTCCCCGGAAAAGTCGGTCTCAATCTCCTCTTTCGCCTCTCCAACTTCCGGACTACTTGCACTCAAAAGAAGCCTGTTTTTCTCCAGATTAAACTTAACGGCAAGCGTTTTTTCTCTGGCAAGCAGGGAGACACGACGCAAGCCCCCTTCAAGAGTTTCCCTTTGGGCAGTCACCTTAATATTATTCCCCTTAGGAATAACCTGGTTGTAATTAGGGTAGCTCCCCTCCATTAACCGGGTCGCAATCATAAACGATCCCTGCCTAAAAATGAGTTGATTCTTTCCAAATACCAATTCAGGGCTTTCCTTTTTTGCCTCGTCTGATTCTTCTTTCTCCCCCTTGCCTTCTTCAAGGGCCTTCTTTATTTCCATCACCGCCTTACGTGGAACAATTCCTTGTTCTTCTCGCTCAAAAGAGCCTTTCACAGGCCCCTCCGCAATAGCCAAGCGATGTCCATCCGTCGCTACCAAGCGCAGGAGTTTCTTTTTTCCTGGTCCATTTTGGAGCTGGACTAAAACACCATTGAGAATATATCTGGAATCATTCTCCCCAGAGGAGAAAACCGTCTTTCGGATAAGGGCTGACAGGATTGAAGGCTCAATCGGAACGGTCGTTTCCCCTTCATAAGAAGGAGGACTTGGAAATTCCTGTGGTGGAAGCCCCGCAATTTTAAAATGACTCTTCTGGCATTTAATAATCACCCAGTTGCTCTCATCGGTTGAGATATCGATCACCCCTTCTGGAAACTCACGCACGATTTCATACAACTTTCTTGCGGATACCGTCAAACGTCCTGCCTCAATCACCTTAGCCAGATAAGAACCCTGTATTCCCATTTCCAGGTCTGTTGCGAAGATGGAAATCCCATCCTCTTTAGTCTGCATCAATATATGTGAAAGGATCGGCATCGTATTTCTTTTTTCAACAACCCCCTGGGCACGCTGTATTCCTGTCAGAAGATGTTTCCTCTGAATTTTTATTTTCATATTTTACGCCTCCTTAAAACTTTGAATAAGGCTCTCTAATGTTGCCTTTAAGTTAAAATCCGACTCTTTTTTCTGCTCAATTTGCTTACACGCATGGATTACCGTAGAGTGATCTTTCCCTCCAAAGTGTTTCCCAATCTCCGGAAAAGAGAGGTTGGTTAACTCACGGGAGAGGTACATTCCAACCTGCCTTGGATAAACAAGACTTTTTGTACGTCTTTTGGACTTCAGCTCGGTCACTTTAACTTGAAAACGTTCCGACACAACCCTCTGGATCTCCTCAATAGTCACAACCATCTTTTTTTCGTGAATCGTGTCTATCAAAACACGTCTCGCCAAGTCTATCGTAATTTCCTTCCCCGTCAGAGAACTAAATGCCCCCAACCGAATCAGGGCCCCTTCCAGTTCTCTAACATTCGTCTTAAGATGGGTTGCCAAGAGAAGCACCACTTCATTGGAGATAGAAACTTTTTCTAACTCCGCCTTACAGCGAAGAATCGCGACCCTCATTTCAAGATCAGGAGGCTGAATATCGGCAACCAATCCCATATCAAATCGTGAACGGAGCCGTTCATCAATATCAGCTATCTCCTTTGCGGGCCGGTCACTCGAAATAACAATTTGTTTATTTAATTCATATAAAGCGTTAAACGTATGGAAAAACTCTTCTTGGGTTGCTTCCTTCCCCGATAAAAACTGAATATCATCGATCAACAGTAGGTCAAGATTTCTATACTTATTTTTCATATCAATAATCGTTTTATGCCGAAGAGAATGAATCATTTCATTAGTAAACTGTTCTGCGGAAAGGTAAGCCATGGGACAAGAGGGAGTATTTAACAAAACATTATTTCCTATGGCACATAAAAGATGTGTCTTACCAAGACCAACCCCTCCATAAATAAAAAGCGGGTTATAAGACTTTCCAGGTTGTTCAGCTACTTTTTTTGAAACAGCATGGGCAAACTGATTGCTTGGCCCAACAATAAAAGAATCAAATGTATATCGACCGTTTAAATTTCCCTTTTTCACTTCCCGAAGCAATGGGCCCTTTTGCTCATCCTCTTTCTTCTTCTCACGGAAAACAAACTGTATTTTAATATCTGTAGACGACAACTCCGCTTCAAAAGCGGACTGAATAAAATCATAGTAATGATCCTTCATCCACTCTGCAAAAAAACTATTGGGGACCAAAACCTCGACCTCTTTTCCTTTCAACGAAACAAGAGAGGAAGGCTCAAACCAAGTCTCAAAACTCTGCGTATTGATATGCGGTTCTATCCTCTCCAGAACACGTTTCCACAGAAGATCAAGTTCTCCAATAGTCATCCACACCCCTCAACGTGAAGTTATTAACAACATTCAAACTAAAATTAATCATAAAATACTAGTAAGTGAGAGAACTACCCTTATATTCCACAATACATCCCCCATATTTTAGAGATAAAAATAGAATCTCTGTATCCTACTAAATCCTTAAAAATGAATCAATAAATTTATCCAAAACCCCCTTATCAACAGCATTCATTAGAAATTTTTAACCTATATTTCAATGGGGTAGATGACTTACTCCTATACAGGAGATCTAACTACTATTAATTAATGAAAAAATAGTTTTAAAAAGAGATAAATAAAGCAACAATAGAAACTGCTTATTTCGTTAAATGTGTAAATTGGCGGAGAGAGAGGGATTCGAACCCCCGGTGGAGTTTCCCCCACATCTGATTTCGAGTCAGACGCCTTCAACCGGACTCGGCCATCTCTCCATAATTTATTATCTGGATTGTCCTTATTCTCTGGTTTTAAGAGCGGTCAGTTAAGCCCGTTTTCTATGTGCCCGCAATTGATGGAAAAATAGCTTCAGGAGCCTTGATGATTCTTCAGCCAAAACCCCGCTTACGACCTCTATTTTGTGGCTAAGTTTAGGTTCCCGAATGACATCTAATACAGAACCGCATGCCCCTGCCTTAGGATCGTAGGATGCAAATACCAATCTGTTAATCCTGGCTAAAATGATGGCCCCTGCGCACATCGCGCACGGCTCCAAAGTTACGTAAAGGGTCCCTCCTAGTCTCCAACGCTTCAGACTTCTAGCGCCTTTTCTAAGGGCCAACACCTCGGCATGGGCAGTTGGATCATTTTTATGTTCCTTCTGATTGTGTGTAATAAAGACCGATTCCATTCCACAGACAAGTACCGATCCAATCGGAATTTCTCCTTTTAAGGAAGCCCTTTTTGCTGCTATTAGGGCCCGCCGCATAAAATACTGATCCTCTTCAGTAGAAACCATACATTTTGGGCAGAAGGATTTAACTTCAGAATTTTTGATAGTTTTGATAGTAATGAGTTCTAGAAACTCCTGTCAAGCTGACCTAATATCCGATAAGCAACAAGAAAGGAAATAAGAAAGGCTAATAAGAAAGGAAATTCTCTTGCGCTTCATTTTTATTTTTGTTAATGATGATAAACTATTTGCAATTTTGGACCCGACGATGCGTCTTAAAAGAAAAACAGTGCTGCAATTTATGTTTACCCTTATAGCATTTGTGTTTTTAGCCGGGTGTTCCGGGTCACCTGAAAAATCAGAATTACTATCGCTCCTTGGCGTGGATGAAGGGATTGCCTATACATCAAGTCAGGAGAGTGGAACGATTTACGATGCGATATCTCTCTTAAAACGGGGGGAGGCCCACTATATTGTAGGAGATTATGCTGAAGCGGTCGAAGAATATCAGCGCTTTTTAGACCTTTATCCCAGACATCGGGTTGCCCATTTTGCGCAATACCAAGTAGGAATGGCATATTATCGCCAGATTAACCCCCCGGATCGAGACCCTGGACCAATCGAGCAGGCAAAGGCCTCGTTTAACAAGGTTATAACCAGTTATCCAGAGAGCTTCTATGTGAAGGAAGCCGGTGAAAAAATAGCAGAACTCCTTCGCAGGGAGGCGGAGTATCATCTCTATGTGGGGACATTTTATTTCAAAAGACGCGCTTATCCGGCCGCGATTGCCCGCTTGAACGTCGCTTTGGCTCAAGGGGGAGAGGGTACCATTACAGAGGCCAGCCTATATTACTTAGGCCTCTCCCATAATAAGTCGGGAGATCAAGATCGGGCGAACCCTATCTTTCTTAGGCTCTTAAAGGAATATCCCTCTTCTCATTATTCCAGAAAGATCAAAGAGCAGTTTCCTATATACGGGGATCCCTCTTAACTCCTATTTCGACATGGATTACTATCCTGTTTTTTTGAAGATGAAAGGACGTCGGGCGGTGGTTATTGGCGGTGGAAAGGTGGCCGAAAGAAAGGTCGCCTCTTTAATAAAATCTGGTGCCAAGATCTCCGTGATCAGTCCTGAGGTAACACCGAAACTTGCCCGCTGGGCAGGGAGTAAAAAGATAAAAACTGTTCGACGGCCCTACCGTCCGGGGGATATAGACCAAGCCACACTGGCCTTCGCGGCTACCAACGATATCGTGGTCAATCACGCCGTAACCCGTACCGCAAAACAGTCTGGAATATGGATCAACCGGGCCGATGTTGGCCAGGACGGAGATTTTATACTGCCGGCGGTCCTTAAAAAAGGGAAGCGTACAATTGCAGTTTCAACCGGCGGGGAATCGCCAGCAATAGCAAAGAAGACACGGGACGATCTGATGGCATTTTTAAGATTGGCGCCCCCAATTAAAAAAAGAAAGGGATGATGAACCAGCTCCCCTGGGATAAACTGACTACTTACTCCATCAAAGGTAGACAAAGCAAGATTAGAAAAGAGGAATTTTCCAAGGTCCTTTCCGACGATGTGGATATCCTCCCTTTCTTGCAGTCGCTTCCTGATATTTTAGCGGCAAAGGATTTAAAGGAGGTGATTGCTGACACGGCGGAGGCTTCCCGAAATCATAAAATCGTTTTCCTGGCGCTTGGGGCGCATGTCATCAAGGTCGGCCTCACCCCGCTTATTATCGACCTGATGGAGCGGGGAATCGTATCGGGTATTGCCTTAAATGGAGCGGGAATTATCCATGATTTCGAACTAGCCTATATTGGCCAGACCTCCGAGGATGTCGCAGCAGAGCTAGAAGATGGGCGATTTGGAATGGCCGAAGAAACCGCCGCCTATCTGAATGGTGCCATTACGAAGGGGGTTTCCGAAGGGATGGGCATTGGCGAGGCGGTTGGAAAAATGATTTTGTCAAAAAAATTACCGCACACGGCATACAGCCTGCTGGCGGCTGGCGCCCGTCTTAACATCCCCATTACCGTCCATGTGGCCATTGGAACCGATATCATTCATATGCACCCTTCAGCTGATGGCGCGGCCATCGGAGAGGGATCGCTGCGCGATTTTCGGCGCTACACCGAGCTAATTGCCCTCCTGGAAGGAGGGGTTTATTTTAACATCGGCTCTGCCGTTCTCCTGCCGGAACTTTTTCTGAAGGCGCTGACGATTGCCCGAAATTTGGGCCGGTCGGTCAGGAATTTTACAGTTGTGAACATGGATTTTATTCAGCACTATCGGCCCATCACCAACGTGGTTAAACGTCCCACCCAAAGACAGGGTAAGGGGTATGCCCTAACCGGCCATCATGAAATCATGCTCCCCTTGCTGATTGCCGGTCTTCTGGCACAACTCAACCGACCCAGATGAATAAACGGCTTCATCTTGCTGCCCTGAAGAAGAAGGTGCGCGCCCTGCAACAAGCGGGGGGAAAGGTGGTCTTTACCAACGGCTGCTTTGATCTCCTGCATGTCGGCCATGTCCGCTACCTGGCCGCCGCGCGCGCCCTGGGCGATTGCCTGATCGTGGGTGTAAACTCCGATCGCTCGGTCAGGCGGCTCAAAGGAGCCAAACGGCCTATCGTCGCAGAGGAAGAGAGGATGGAGGTGCTCTGCGCGCTGTCGTCCGTCGATTATCTCATTCTATTTCATGAAGAAACCCCCAGAAAATTGATCGCCGCCCTTTGTCCCAACATCCTGGTAAAAGGAGGGGATTGGGCCCTGGAGGAGATTGTCGGAAAAGAAGAAGTGGAAAGGGAGGGAGGCAAAGTGGTTCGGATCGAGACGGTTAAAGGTGCCTCCACCACTGACTTGATTGACCGGGTTATCCAGCGGTATCATCCCTGAATGTTCCAGCAGCTTCCTTCCTCTCTTTTTGAGCCGGTTTTAGAGGCCATTGCAAATGGAGAAAGAAAGATCAAGACCGACGGTCTCTGGGGTGCTTCAGAGACCTTTTTATTATCACACCTCGCGCGGCAAGGATGTTCCTTTTGTCTGGTGGCCCCCTCTTACCCGCAGGCCGAACGGGTATACCAGGAACTCTGTTTTTTCCTGGGGCTCTGCCCGGGGCCTCTAGAAAGCCATCTTTTCCCTCCCTGGGATATTTTCCCGTATGAGCCGGCCACGCCGAGGCCCGACTTAATTGCCCAACGGTTGGCGGTCCTTTATCATTTGGTCCAAACCGAAGGGGCCTGTGTGGTGACATCGGTTGAGGCCTTTTTTCAGAAAGTGATTTCCAAGTCGGTCCTCCTTGACAAAAGCCAAACCCTTAAAAAGGGGCAAGAGCTATCCAGAGAAGCCCTGATGACACACCTTTGTTCGATCGGTTATGAAATCGTGGAACCGGTTACCCAGCCGGGAGAGATGTCCTTTCGCGGCGGGATCCTCGATCTATATCCGTCCACCTCTCCCTATCCCGTTCGGATCGAATTGTTCGGCGATCAGATCGATTCGCTTCGCCTGTTCGATTCGGAATCCCAAAGATCGATTAGGCCTATTGATGCGATTCATGTCGGGCCAGGGAGGGAGGATCTTTCGGATCCCTGTTTTTACCAAACCCCCTTTTCGGACTATTTTGCGTCTGACACGCTTCTGATCCTCGATGAGCCGGACGAGGTTATCCAGAAGGGAAGACGTTTTCTTGAAGAGGCCGCCGACAGTGCGGCCTTTGGCCGGAGAAATTCCAAGTATCCTCCATTCGAGAGCCTCTACCTCCCCCTCTCGCATCTTTCTGCCGCCGGTGTCGGCCGGACGACCGTCGATTTGGAATCGCTTTCCCTTCGGCAGGAGAGGGGGGCAAGGCGTTTTACGTTTGATTCCCATTCGGTCTCATCGTTGGGCCTGGGGTATCCTGGGCAGACGTTTTCCGAGGTGGTCGAGATTATAAAAATACTACTAAGGGATCATTTTGTGATGCTGGTGGTTACCAGCGAACAGCAGTTGACTCGGTTTAAACACCTTTTCTCGGATCATGACCTGCCATGGGTATTATCGGAAGAAGAGGCTCCTCCCCCCTCCGCCATCGCGCTTTCGGTGGGAGCCCTTTATGAAGGCTTTTCGCTCCCCCGGATGAAGATCGCTTTTTTAACCGAAGAGGCGCTAACGGGCGGAACGCCCATTCACAGAAGAGCGTCCAAGGATATCCCATCGAAGGGACGCGCGCTGGTTGCTTCGTTTGAAGAGTTAAAGACAGGCGATTATGTGGTTCACCTTCACCATGGAATCGGGCGCTATATCGGCTTAAAGCGGCTAGCCATTCGGCAACAGGAGCGGGGCCCTGCCTACGATGCTGACTTTCTGGTTCTGGAATATGCCGGAAGGGATAAAGTTTACGTCCCCTTGGACGCGATCCAGCTTATTTCCCGTTATATCGGGCCGGAAGGAAATGCCCCGCAGCTTGATTTATTGGGGGGAGGGCGGTGGGCAAAGGCTAAAGACCGGGTACTCGGAAAGATCAGGGAGATGACCCAGGAACTGATTCGTCTTTACGCCGAACGGGAAGTCGTGGAGGGACATCCTTTTTCCACCCCTTCTTCGCTTGCGGAGGCGTTTTCGGCTGCCTTTGAATACGAGGAGACGCCGGATCAGTTGACGGCCATTGAGGAGGTGATTGCCGATATGCAAAGCGCCAAACCGATGGATCGGCTGGTATGCGGCGATGTCGGCTATGGGAAAACCGAGGTGGCCATGCGGGCGGCGTTTCATGCCGTGATGGACAATAAACAGGTGGCGGTGCTTGTGCCGACCACGCTGCTTGCCAGACAGCATTACCAGACATTTTTAAAGCGGTTCTCCCCGTATCCTGTGAAAATCGGCATGTTAAGTCGGTTTAACTCGCGGCAGGAAGAAAAGGCCGTGATCGCCGATGTTAAACGGGGCGTCGTCGATATCCTGATTGGAACGCATCGGATGCTTCAGAAAGATATTGTCTTCCTCGACCTGGGGCTTCTGGTGATTGATGAAGAACACCGTTTTGGCGTACGGCATAAAGAGCGATTAAAACAGATGAAAAAACAGGTTGATGTCTTAACGTTAACGGCCACGCCGATTCCAAGAACATTACAGATGTCGCTGGCCCAGATACGAGATCTCTCAACGATTGAGACCGCGCCGGCCCATCGGCTATCCATCCGAACGATTCTTGCACCGTTTGATCCCAATATCATTCGGGAAGCCATTTTCCGAGAGCTGGTTCGCGGAGGGCAGGTATTCTTTGTCCACAATCGGGTACAGCAGATCGCCAAGATCGGGGAATTTCTGGCCCATCTTGTTCCGGAGGCCAAGATCTGCATCGCCCATGGCCAGATGCGGGAGGCCCTTCTGGAAGAGGTCATGTTTAAATTCATTACGAAGGAGTATAATCTCCTCGTTTCAACCGCGATCATCGAGTCCGGGCTCGATATTCCGTCGGCCAACACGATTATCATCAATGAAGCCGACCACTTCGGCCTGGCCGATCTCTACCAGTTAAGGGGACGGGTCGGTCGGTCGGGGGAGCAGGCCTATGCCTATCTCCTGGTTCGTGAAGGTAAAATCTTAACGGAGGAATCGCGTCGGAGGCTAAAAAGTATTCAGGAGTTTACGGAGCTTGGATCCGGTTTCAGGATCGCCGCGCGGGACATGGAAATTCGCGGCGCCGGGAACTTGCTGGGGGGCGAGCAGTCCGGATATATTCAGGACGTCGGTCTTGAACTTTATATGAAAATGATTGAAGAGTCGGTGCGAGAACTAAAAGGGCATCCTCTTTGTGACGAAGTTGAACCGGAGCTTCGGTTGATGGTGTCGGCCTACATTCCCGAAGAGTATGTACCGGATACCTATCAGCGGCTTTCTATTTACAAGCGGCTCGGCGGTCCAGCCGTGGAGATCGCATCGATACGAGGCGAGATGGAAGACCGTTTTGGCCCGCTCCCTGATGTCGTCGAACAGCTGCTGCAGGTGACCCAACTAAAACGGATGTCGAAGTCGGTCCACCTCTTGAAAATGGAGGCGGCGGACAACACCCTCTCCTTTTCGTTCGACTCATCCGCCGAAGTAAAGGAGGAGCATTTAAAAAAACTGGTTTGTGCGTTTGGCGGGCGTCTTCGCTTTACCTCCTCACATTCGTTTGAAATAAAGATTCAAAACGGCTCATGGAGCTCCCTCTTTTCGGATGCCGCCTGCGCCCTTCTTATCCTGAAAGGGGAACCGACATGATCTGTCTTAGAGCCTTTCTTTTCCTGTTCATCTTTGTTCTCTCCCCTTCTGCATGGGGCGCTGTGGTCGATCGTGTGGCGGCGATTGTCAATCGGGAGATTATCACGCAAAGCGAGTTGGACGAGGCCAAACAATCGTTACGGGCCCAGAAAGGGAGGGATGTCTTGGGTTCTGAAGCGCAGGCGATGTTAACGCAGATGATCGAGGAGCGGCTGATGCTGCAGGAGGCCCGGAAAAAGGGTGTTTACATTAACGATTCGGATCTGGAGGTGGCCTTAAAAGATATCGAGGCGCGCAACCGTCTTGAAGACAGACAAGCCTTAATCGATGCGGTCAGTCGGGAAATTCCGTGGGAGAAATATCTTGATAAACTGCGCAATCAGTTGGTCATTCTAAAGCTGATGCATCAGGAAGCGGCGATCGATCTGGTGGTCTCCGAGGAGGAGATCAGGGCATACTACGATGCGCAGCCACAACGATGGCGTCTGCCGGATAGTCTCCGTCTCTTGCAAATTGTGCTGACAGGGGCGATGAAGGAGCGAGATTTTCATCGGGAGTTATCGGGGCGCACAGCCCTCCGCCAGAGGGCAGAAGAGGCGCGGGCCAGGGCGTTGGCAGGCGAGGACTTTAGGAACCTGGTTGCCCTTTATAGCAACAACCCTAAAAGTGATTTGGGGTTCTTTAAAAGGGGGGAGCTTTCTTCCGAGCTTGAGCCGATCCTCTTTAATCTCAAAGAGGGGGAGATAAGCCCCGTCATACAGACCGACCAGGGATTTCACATTTTTAAAGTGGCACAACGGCAGGAAGGGACCTTCAAGTCGTTTGAGTTGGTGCATAAAGAGATTGAAACGTTGCTTCTCACCGAGAAAAAGGAGGCAGCCCGCAAGAAGTGGCTGGAGCAGCTCTGGGAAAAGGGGTCTATCGAAATAAAGTGAGACCCCTCCTTCCGTTTTGAGCTTCCTCCAAGAACCGCTATTTCAGCGATTCTACCCAGGATGCGCCGGCAATCAAATCCTCAAACCGCGTTAGGACGATGCCGTATCGTCTCCGAAGGGAGGCAATATCGACATCATAGCCTACATTGTTGAACCATCGGAACATGGTTGCGATCTCTTTTCCGAACATCTTTTCAGAGCGCTCGTCGGGCATCTGCTCATAGAGAATCGGCTTGCCGATTCTCTTCGATAGGAGCTTGAGGGTATCCGGCAGTGTCTTTTCATCGCCGGCAAGTTCTAGGACCTGCCCAAGATAATCTCTTGGGTTCGCGAAGGCAGTCGCGGCGACCTCTCCAATATCGTTTAACGCAATCATCTGAAGCGGACGATTCGGGTGAACGGGAAGCGCCAGGGTGCCGTTTCTGATGCTCGGTAGAAGCCAGGAGGAGCCAAAATTCTCCATGAAAAATACCGGCCTTAGGATGGTAGCCGGTACTCCCGACTTTCGGATATGCTGCTCCACCTTCCACTTTGTTTCGAAATGGGGAATGCCGGTTGCGCGATCGACGCTTGCGACCGAGGTATAGACAAGGTGTTCCACGCCGGCCGCCGTGGCGGCCTTTACCGCGGTCACTCCCTGTTGCACTTCGGTCTCCATCCCTTTTTCAAAAGGGGTCGTAACCAGGAAGAACCTCTTGATGCCATAGAGGGCTTCGTCCAACGAAGGCCGATCGGTTAAATTTCCCAAAGCGACTTCCATCCCCGCCTTTTTTAATTCTGAAACCTGTCCAGGATTTCGCGTGAGCGCGCGCACCCTAAACCCTCTTTTCAACAGGTTTCTGGCAACTGCCCCTCCCTGTTGTCCCGTTGCGCCCGCTACTAAAATGGCGCTACTCTCAACCATTGCACACCTCCTTTTTCCAAAATGTTCCGCACACGTTTTCTATCCCTTATTCATACACCCTCGGAGTAAAGCAAATACAATGCCATTTTTATTTCAAGATGCTTGGCTTTATCGACAATAGGTTATGAATCGGGCGTGAAGAATTAGGTGGAATTTTGCCACGGTGTGTGGTTCATTGGCACGAGCTTCGCTTACGCCTCCATGCCCAGAGGAGAAGGGTGCATCCGGAAAAAACAAAGAAGGCGGCTGTTGGATATTTTATTCCATAGACAACAGGGGTCAAGGTCCACCTGGTTACCGTCCGCACATTTTCATGGGAACGCAGGTAGGCCGCCATCGGAGGGGATACCGAAATATAAATCTGAACCAAGGCCCTGCCGGCCGAATTTTTAAGAAGAATTTCATCCCGAAAGGCGCGTAAAACCGCCACTTCAGAGGCCAATGGGCTTCCGTAGACCGCGGTTGCAATGAAACACCCCCCCCCGCTGCCACCCGAGGAGGCCGTCGTGACGCTGCTGCTTTGTGTCGCGCTGTTGTTCGTCGAATCAAGATCAAATTCAGTGCCGGCCACGCTGGCGGTATTGACAAAGGAGCCTGGCGTCGATGATGTGACCACGATCGTAACGGTCACCGTGCCGCCGTTTAAAATCGTGCCAAGAGTACAGGTTACGGTTGTACTACAGCTCCCCTGGCTGGCGACGGCCGACACCAGTGTTAATCCTGTCGGTAGCGTATCGGTCAGTACCACGTTTGTGGCGGTGCTAGGCCCCTGATTGGTAATGGTGAGCGTATAGGTGATCTGGCTTCCTACCGAAACAGGGTCGGGACTGTCTGTCTTTGTTATGGAAAGATCGGCGGTATTGGCTGCGGCGCCCAATAAAACAGAGAGGATATTCCCGCTCGTACTTGCCGTTATGATATCTCCCCTTCCATCTTGACTCACCTCCCCCACGGCAACAAAAACGGGAACTGTTGCGGAAACCGTTGAGGCCGATGAGAAACTGCCGCCTCCTGCTCCCAGAAGAACGGAGAGGCCCGATGAGTGCGCGGCGACGATATCGAGTTTACCGTCTCCGCTGACATCTGCCAGGGCGATGGAGACTGGGGTAGTTCCGGTGGCGAAGTTTGTGGCGGAGCCGAAGGAGCCTAAGCCTGTACCGAGCAGGACGGAGACGCTGCTGGCGGATGAATTCGCTGTTAGGATATCGAGTTTACCGTCTCCGCTGACATCTGCCAGGGCGATGGAGACTGGGGTAGTTCCGGTGGCGAAGTTTGTGGCGGAG
>SBBT01000230.1 GCA_005239595.1 Candidatus Troglogloeales bacterium
AAGGTTGCTGAAGAGATGGCGGTAAAATCAGGCGGCCGGATGATTTCAATGGCGGGGAAGGCGACCCTCCGGCAGACGATGGCGCTGATTAAGCACTGTTCTTTATTCATCAGTGTGGACAGCGGACCGATGCACGTGGCGCAGGCATTGGGTGTGCCAACCGTTGCCCTGTTTGGTCCTTCGGATCCGAAGAGAACCGGGCCGCTTCGGTCTCCGGCTGCTATCCTCTATCATAAATGGGAGTGTAGCCCTTGTGAGTGGCGTCCCTGTCCTTATCAGGTTGCCTGTATGGATTCTATCAGCGTGGTTGACGTGATGAAGGCGGCAGAATCCCTTCTATGGGAGGCTAAATCCGGCCGTCCATCTGTTGAGGTGTCCGGATGAAGGTGGCAATTGTCCGCCAACGGTACGTCGCCCACGGAGGGGCGGAGCAGTTTATATCGCGTTTCGTGGGTGAGTTGGTTCGGCAGGGCCATGAGGCCCATATTTTTACGCATCGGTGGATATCGGGTCAGGAAACGCTGCCAGGCGTGGTATTCCATCGCGTTTTTCTTCTGCCGGGGGGGGCGTTCTTCCGTTTGGTGAGTTTCGCCGTCTTTTCTCACCTTGCGATTCGTAGGGAGGATTTTGACATCGTTCACAGTTTTGAGCGAATCCTGACAGCAGATATCTATCGGGCTGGTGATGGTTGTCACCGGGAGTGGTTGAACCAACGGAGAAAGATACTCTCTCTTTGGGGCAAGATGCGCAGCTGGCTTAACCCCTTCCATTGGGCGACGCTCCTGATTGAGAAACAGATCTATACCAGCAGAAAAACCCGAATGATTATTGCCAACTCCCAGCGTGGCAAGGAGGAGATTATCCGGCACTATAAGACGTCGCCGGAGAAAATTGAGGTTGTCTATAATGGGGTAGACCTTCAGCGATTTCACCCTGACAATTTCGGGCGTTATCGAGATGAAACAAGACGCCAATGGGGAATCGACGATAAAGATTTCGTCGTGCTTTTTGCCGGTTCCGGATTTGAAAGAAAGGGGCTTTCCGCGTTAATCCAGGCGGCAGGTCTATTGAGACGGCGTTATCTGCTCTCTCCATTTAAAGTGGTCATTGCGGGTCGGGGGAGGCGGGAGCGCTCCTTAAAATTGGCCAAAAAGGAAGGAATCGCGGGTGAGCTCCTGTTTATTGGAGCGCAGAGAAACATGGAGCAGGTTTATGCGGCAGGAGATGTTTTTGTCTTGCCCACATTGTATGATCCTTTCGCCAATGTCTGCCTGGAGGCGATGGCCTCTGGACTTGCAGTCATTACCACCAGGATCAATGGGGCCTCGGAGCTGATGACCGGGCCGTTAGCCCCGTTTGTGATCGTGGAGGCGTACGATATAGAGAGAATCGCGGATTTAATGTTCCAACTCTCTGATCCTTCGTTTCGCGCTCAAATCGGGCAACGATCGCGTGAGGTCGCAGAGCGTTTTCCGGAAGAGGGACAATTTGAAAAAATCTTTTCTCTCTATACGAGGGTCAGGAAAAATAAGGCTATCCAACTATAAGGTAAGGAGTTTTTATGAAAGTCCCCTTGCTAGATTTGTCAGCGCATCATATGCCCATTCAACAGGAAATATTGAAGGCGGTTGAAGCGGTTTTCAAAAGCCAGGTCTTTATTCTGGGTACAGAGGTCGAGAAGTTGGAAAAAAACATTGCGGCTTATTGCCGAACGACCCATGCCATCGGCGTTTCATCAGGGACGGACGCCTTGTTGGTGTCGTTAATGGCGCTGGAGATCGGGCCCGGCGACGAGGTGATTACCTCTCCATATTCTTTCTTCGCGACTGCGGGGGCGATTACCCGTGTCGGGGCGACGCCTGTTTTTGTCGATATTGATCCTGCGACGTACAATATCAATCCCGGCCTGATTGAACAGGCCACCACTCCCAGGACAAAGGCGATCATCCCTGTTCACCTGTATGGCCAGTGCGCAGACATGGGACCGATTCTTGAAATTGCCAGAAAACATTCACTGGCGGTTATTGAAGATGCCGCTCAGGCCATTGGGGCGGAATATTCAGATGGAGAACGCGCAGGAAGCATGGGGGCGGTCGGTTGTTTTTCCTTTTTTCCGACCAAAAATCTGGGGGCGTTAGGAGATGGGGGAATGGTGGTTACCCATGACCCGGATATTGCCGAAAGGGTCCGAGTTTTAAGGGTGCATGGTTCTGAATCAAAGTATTACCACAAGCGGGTGGGGGGGAATTTCAGGCTGGATGCTATTCAGGCCGCGGTTTTAAATGTCAAGTTGGCTTACCTGGACCAATGGACGAGGCAACGGCAGGAAAACGCGCAGGAGTATCTGCTTCTCTTCAAAGAGAGTGGCCTAATTGAAAACCAAAGGGTTATCCTCCCAAAGATGGTCTATGAGTTTGTCGTTCCGTATTACCATATCTATAATCAGTTTGTGATACGTGTTTTGGATCAAGATGCTCTGAATCGGGATGCTCTGAATCGGGATTCTCTGCGTGCGTACCTACAACAAGCCGGGATCGGGACGGAGGTGTATTATCCTGTTCCCCTTCATTTACAGGAATGTTTTCACACCCTTGGCTATAAAGAGGGGGACTTTCCTTGCGCCGAAAGTGCCGCCCGGGAGACACTCGCCCTACCGATCTTCCCCGGGCTTTCAAGGGCGCAGCAATGGTATGTGGTGAAAACGATCCAGTCATTCTACGGAAGTTAGTGTCCTCCGAGTTAGAAAGGAGCGTCTTGATTTGGAATAAAGATCACAAACGGTTCTACCTGCCTGATTGCGACCGACCTCCATTGACCGTTTCACTGCGCCGTATCATCGAGGAGGCGATCGGGAGCAATATGACGTGGGTCTATATGAAGGTTTGCGATAACGGATGGCTTCCTCTTCCAGATTCTGTCCATCCCGTCAGAGAATACCAGATCGAGGCCGTTTTATGTAAGAGGGACGATTGAGTCTGCCCACCTTCTGGAATCAACCCTCTTTGAGGGGAAGAGAGTTTTGGATTGAGACATTGGATCGGATGATCTGCTACCTTCTGATGATGGAGGTGGTCATTCTTCCTTGGGAGAAGCGATGGTTCCTTCACTGGATGGGAATTGGATTGCTGGCACTCTGTTGGATAGGGAAAATGATCGCTGCCAGGAAGTGGGTATGGCAAAAAGTTCCTTTTGCTATTCCCATTTTCCTCTTCGTGGTATGGGGTCTCTTTTCTTCTGTTTTATCTTCCCATCCCGGATACAGCCTTAGTGAGTTTTGGGAAGAGATGGTGACCTATTTTTTCTTTTTTTATCTGGTCGTAACGAATATCCGTGATATGGAAAAAATAAAAAGGATTTTATATGCCTTAATCATATCATCGTTTTTTATGAGCGCCTATGGAATCTATGAGTTTTTATCGTCAGCGGGGAGTTGGACAACGCGTGCCGTTCGGATTCATTCCCTTACATCGGATTATAACTATGCAAGTACCTATTTCGTTTTGGTGATACCGGTTATTTTATATGCCATTGTGATCAATTTCCATAAAACGTGGCGTTTTTATAGTTTATGTATCATATTGATCTTCAATCTCCTCGCGCTTTACTTCACGTTTACCCGTGCTGCATGGTTGGGGTTCTTGGTCTCCGTTATCGTGTTTGGTTTTATGTTCGACAGAAAAACGATGCGGCTCTCTTTGCTCTGTACGGTGTTCCTCGCGCTATTTCTTTTTTTTACACCGCAGGGGAGGACTTTCTATGGGAACATGGGGGGAGTCCATGGAAATCGCATGGCGGCATGGGAGTTTGGCCTTGACAAGATTGCCGAACATCCCTTTCTGGGGATCGGTTATGGGCGGGAAAACATGTGGCTGACCTTCCCCAACGAAGCGATCTATGCAATGAATCTTACTCATTTACATAATACCTTTCTTGAAACAACGTTAGAGATGGGTATTCCCGGCGGCATTTTTCTGGCGGCGATTGTGGGTTCTCTCATTGTTGGTTTTGCCAAAGGGTACCGCCACGCAAATCATTATAACCATCAGCAGGATGCCTTGTTGATGATCATCATGCTGATGGTGGTTTCCGGGTATTTTATTCGGAACTGGTTTGACCATCTCTATGTGGATGCCCCTGCGGTTCTTTTCTGGGTGTTGATGGGAATGGGTGTTTCCCGCGCGCAGCAGATAGTGTTCCCAAAGTAGGTTCCTATCGAAGATTATGTTTATTTGTTTTGAAACCTTATTTGTTTTGCTAACCTTATTTGTTTTTTCTGTTGACAAGGTAAATCTTACATGCTAAAGTCCCGCCCGTGCATCCCGTTCTTAGATATCCTTGAAGTAAGATTTTACTCGTGAGGCCCTTGACCTTATGGTTAAGGAGTAAGGGAGTTCGGTAGGTCGTGGCTTTGACTTTAAAAAATATGAGGGGGGGGGTTCTGCCATGGAAAAACGATTGTCTCTGTTAGTGGTTGCCTTGCTTTTGGCCTCTGTCCCATCTGGTGTTTTTGCACAAATGGTTCCTAAAACAAGAACGACCGCTGGTGCGCCGCCAATGCATATGCGGGCAGGGGAGGTTCTCCAACCTAACAATGCCGGAGGAACGCTGACGATTCCTGGGGCGGGTGGGGCGCATAGCAATGTGGCTTTTGTGGGAGTGGGCTATACAGATCCTCAAGCATATTCCAAAGACGATGATGCGGGTCTTGCTTTTGGATTTGGCGTTGGCAATCCGCAAGAGCTTGCCGGTCTGGAGATAGGCCTGTCCGTCAATGATGTCGATGACTTTGACAATGTGTCTTGGGGATTAAAAGTACACCGGTATATTGGGAATGGGACTACCGTTGCCATTGGGGGAGATTCCCTTTTTCCAGAGTCAGAGGCCGATTCGAATGAAACTTTTTATGCCGTTGCAACGCACGCCGTGCAACAGTATAAATCGATGACTCCAGGTAGGGCAAAGATGCAGGTGACCCTTGGAGTAGGGAGCGGACGGTTCAAACATAAAAGCGGCTTGGATGCCTCCACCGGTAAGGGAGAGGATGGAACCTATCTTTTTGGCGGCGTGGCCTATGAAGTCTATGACGCGACCAATTTCGTCGTCGACTGGAATGGGATTAATTTAAATGCCGGTGTGGCGCTATCACCCTTCCAATGGGTTCCTGCTCTTGCGCATATTCCTTTTTCCCTCTCAGTCGGTGCAGCAGATTTAACTGATTATTCCGGAAATGACGTTCGATTCATTGTCTCTGCCGGAGTGGCCTATAAACTCTTTTAAACGATAAAGGGGATTTTCCATGAAAAAAGAACTTTTAGGTTTTGCGCTGTTTTTAACGGCGATACAAAACCCCGTCGATGTCTTTTCACAGAACGCATCTAATAACCAGAGCAATGCGCTCACCTCGGCGCTCTCATCTGCAGTAACATCTCAGGCGGCAAGTGTGGCGGCGGGGCCCGTCGTAACGCTTCCGGCGGCCATTTCAACAAGCATCACCGCGATACGGAGCCAGATCCAGCAAATGCGGCAGACGGCCATTGGGTCGTCGGCTCGTGCCGAAATACGGCAGCAGATTCTGGCGAAGATTTCGGAACTTCGTGCAGCTGCAGCGTCGCCGGGGCTATCTACAGCTCAGAAACAGCAGGTGCAAAATGAGATACAGGCCTTGGAAACAGAGTTAAATCAGTAGGGCCGATTTACCACGCTGGCTAAGGAAGGCATTGCTTATGTCGCAATGCCTTCCTTGACGGCGTTTTTGTTCCACGCCGGAATTTCGATAACTATGTCCATCGTCCCGTTTGGAACGCACTGGCAGGCCAAACGGGATTGAAGCACACTCCCGGGCGCTTCTTCGAGTTCATCATACTCGTCATCTGTGGGCTCAGGGCAGGATTCCAGTCCTTTTTTTACAATCACATGACAAGTGGAACAGGCGCATACTCCGCCGCAGGCATGTTCGATATCGATACCGGAACCTAGCGCAGTATTGAGGATACTCCCTGGTAAACCTGTTTCACAATAGGGGATTTTGAGGGGATCTACTTCAACTTCGAATGTTTTATCATTTTCGAGAAAGTGATACGTGATTTTGTATCCTTTTTTTGGAAGTTCTATGTTTGCCTTTTCAATGTAAGGATTCGTTCCGCCCATGACAGAGGAGATACCCTTTGGTGGAGCTGAGGGGGATCGAACCCCTGACCCCAAGACTGCCAGCCTTGTGCTCTCCCAGCTGAGCTACAGCCCCACATTTTATCTGTAAATTATCGTGGCAAATCATAGCATCCACCCTCTACCCTGTCAAGAAAAGTATCCCACCCCAAGAGCAGATTTCAACTTTCTCAACATTGTCTTCCTCGTTTTCCCATCATTTTCAAGCAGTATGCTACTCCCCAAAGACCAGACAAGGTACTTAGCGGTAAAATGGCCTGCCGGAATAAAAGGGAGAAGGCAGGAAAAGAGCAATAATCGGTTTGAACTTGCCATTGCCTTTCTGAAAGACGCCAACCAAGCCGAAAAATACGCTCAACAAGAAAATACCGAAGGGGTTCGGGATTTTCTAAAAAAGATTGGTTCGAACTTTCGCATTACCGAGCGGACGTTTTCGTTCTCCCTTAAAAATGCTTGGATTATAGCGGAAAAATACCATGCCGAGGCGCAACGCGCCGAGGCAATCCATTACGAAATCGGCGAATGTGTAAATTGGCGGAGGGGGTAGGATTCGAACCCACGATACCTTTCGGTATAACGGTTTTCAAGACCGCCGCCTTCGGCCACTCGGCCACCCCTCCATTTACAGGGGCTTGCGTCGTCCCTCTCAGGGGTCGGACCACCTCCACCGGCAGAGCCTGGCGGATACTCCCCCTCTCGCACACTGTGTGGGCTATGTCGTTTCGCGCAATGCCCTCTATTGATTATTGAGTCGTGATCCTTTCAATCCCTCCCATGTAAGGCCGTAACGCCTCCGGAATGATGACCGATCCATCTTCCTGCTGAAAATTTTCTAAAAGGGCCGCAACTGTTCTGCCTACCGCAAGACCTGATCCGTTTAAGGTGTGCAGGTGTTGGATTTTTCCTCCAGAGCTTCGATAACGAATATCCGCGCGTCGTGCCTGAAACGCCTCAAAGTTACTACAGGAAGAAATCTCCCGATAAGTCTGTTGCGATGGAAACCATACTTCAATATCGTAGGTTTTGGCCGCAGCAAATCCAAGGTCGCCTGTGCAAAGGGAAACCACACGGTAAGGAAGTTCCAATTGTTTTAATACCGCTTCAGCATCCCGTAGCAGTCGTTCTAAAAGATCATACGAAGCTTCAGGAATAGAGAACTTAACAAGTTCTACCTTGTTAAACTGGTGTTGCCGAATCAGTCCACGGGCGTCTTTTCCATAGGAGCCGGCCTCTCTCCGAAAACAGGGAGTATAGGCCACATACGAGATAGGGAGTCTCTCTTCCGCAAGAATTTCTCCCCGGTGGATATTGGTGACTGGAACTTCCGCAGTTGGAATGAGAAAGTAGTCTTCATCCTTCAGACGAAAGAGATCCTCCTCGAACTTTGGGATCTGGCCTGTTCCTATCAAACTTGTCCGGTTTACAATAAAAGGAGGAAGCACCTCCTGATATCCATGTTTGCTAATATGCAGATCAAGCATAAAGTTTATCAACCCGCGCTCAAGCCGCGCCCCCAAACCCCGGTAGAGGACAAAACGGGAGCCGGCAATTTTCGCCCCAGCCTCAAAGTCAAGCAGTCCCAGCGCCTCTCCAATTTCAAAATGACTTTTTAGCGCAGCGCCCCACGCAGGAATTTTCCCCCATTGGCGTACCGTCTGATTGTCTTGTTGATCTTTGCCGATGGGGACAGAAGAGTGGGGGAGGTTGGGCAGCGTCAGCAAGAACGATCGACTTTCCTCTTCCGCTCTCTTTAAG
>SBBT01000188.1 GCA_005239595.1 Candidatus Troglogloeales bacterium
GCCCACTCCACCAATGGGAGTATGATTCTAGAGGCGGCGCGAAAGCTCTTCCGTCTGGAAGAAATACCCTCCGCCAAGAAAACCGGAAAGTGACAAAGGCATAGGTCATTCCATATTTTTTTATTGATCTTGAGGAAACGGCTATGGTACGGTACTACCTGTCTCTCTAAAACGGGGCTGGGTAGTTTTAGTGTCGCTCCTTAGTAGAGCTGTTTTGCGAGAGATGAAAGGACAACGTCACATTTAGAACAGATTGGAGAAGAAAATGATTAAAGGTAAGGTTAAATGGTTTAACAACAGTAAGGGTTATGGATTTATCACACGTGAAGATGGGGGCGCAGATGTTTTCGTCCACTTTTCCGCCATTGCCTCTGAAGGCTATAAAAGTCTTGCAGAAGGGAATATTGTTGAGTTTGAAGTCACCCAAGGTCAAAAAGGCCCTCAAGCAGTCAATGTGAAGTTATCTTCCTAAGATTACTTGATCAAGGTGCCCCGTTATAATCTACAACGGGGCACCTTATTTTTTCCCCATCTTTTCCCGCGCGAAGGATATCTGAGACATTTTTGTGCAGGTGACTTGATATCGTCGTCCGTTCCACAGTTTGACTCCCGATCAAATGGGGTGGTAGGACAAAAGCCCTTTGATTTTATAAGGCAAATATTGAATACAGAGGCGCTCTCTAGGAATAGTCGTTTTATAAGGGCCTGCAACCGCGAAGCGGTCGATTGTACCCCAGTCTGGTTTATGCGACAGGCAGGCCGTTATATGGAAGACTTCCGAACCTTGCGCGAAAAATATTCTCTTTTGACGCTCTGCAAGACACCGGATCTTGCCGCAGAGGTGACCATGCAACCGATCAACCGCTTTGATCTGGATGCTGCCATTATCTTCGCCGATATTTTGCTTCCCTTGGAGCCGATGGGACTCTCTCTGGAATTTATCAAGGGAGAAGGCCCTTCCATCCAAAATCCGATCAGAAACAAAAAGGATGTGGAGGCATTGCGTCCTGTTTCTCCAAACGAAGACCTTCAGTTTGTGATGGAGGCGATCCGTCTCGTCCGCCGGGGGTTAAAAATCCCCCTCATCGGTTTTTCTGGCGCGCCCTTTACGTTGGCAAGTTACATGATTGAAGGGGGGCACTCGCGGAACTATATCGAGACGAAACGGATGATGTATGGCGCCCCACATTTATGGGAGCGACTGATGATCCATATTTCTCATGTCCTGGCCGACTATCTAATTGCGCAAGTGGACGCAGGGGCTCAGGCGCTTCAAATCTTCGATAGTTGGGTCGGGGCCCTCTCCCCAGAGGATTACCGTATCTATGTTCTCCCGTACATGAAATCCCTTTTTTCTGCCCTTCAGAAATGCCAGGTTCCGCTGATTCATTTTGGGACCGGAACCGCAACGCTCCTTACCCTGCAAAAAGAGGCAGGAGGAGATGTCATCGGACTCGATTGGCGCGTTTGCCTGGATCAGGCATGGAAATTACTGGGGAACGATGTTGCGGTGCAAGGAAACCTTGATCCCGTTGTCCTTTTTGCACCCCTCTCGGAAATTGAGAAGAGGGTGGACGATATCTTGCGAAAGGCTGCAAACCAACCTGGACATATTTTTAATTTAGGTCATGGGATTCTGCCGGAGACCCCAATCGAACATGTCGAGGCTGTAATCGAGATGGTGCATAAGAAAAGCACTCGCTGAAGAAAGGTAGATAAGGTGCGAACATAATGGCGCATAAAAAAGTCGCCGTTCTCTTGATGGCCCATGGCGGGCCAGACTCCCTGGATGATGTAGAGCCGATTCTCCGTCATATCATGAAAGATCGTATGCCATCCGTGGAAGTGGTCAGCCAAATTAAAGAGCGCTATCGCCTGATTGGAGGAAAATCGCCTCTTCTGGAAATAACAGAGCGACAGGCAAAAGCGCTTGAGGCGGCCTTAAACGGATCAGGTGGGACATTTTGTGTGTATGTCGGGATGCGGCATTGGACGCCATTTATCCATGAGGTCGTCCAGAGGATATTGGACGATTTTCCCTGTTGTTTGATTGCAATCAGTCTTGCGCCCCACTACTCAAAAATGAGCGTAGGGGCTTATATCCGGACCCTGGATGCGGCATGGGAATCTGCCCAGGGCCGCTTGCCTCTGGTAACCGTTAAAAGCTGGGCCGACCATCCCCTGTTGCTGGACGCTTTTGCGGAAAAGGTGACAGCGGCGTTGCTGGCCTACCCTAAGGAAGTTCGAAGTACGGTCCCCGTCATTTTTACAGCCCACTCTTTACCCGAGAAGGTTTTGTCTGAAGGGGATCCCTATCGACAAGAGTTGGAAAAAACCGTGGAAGGTGTTGTAAAACGGTTGGGTATTCCCACATGGTATTTTGCCTATCAAAGCCGTGGGATGGCTCATGGTAAGTGGCTTGGGCCGGATGTGACCGAGATGATCAACGCGTTAGCAGAGAAGGGAGAGAAGCATCTGCTTCTTGTTCCAATCGGATTTGTCTCGGACCATGTTGAGATTCTCTATGACATCGACATTTTCTATAAGAAGATCGCCGAGGAGAGGGGGATGCTGCTTCACCGTACAGAATCGCTCAATGTGGCTCCCCTTTTCATTAAGGCCTTGGCCGAAATCGTCCATGCGCATCTGCCTGTTCATGGCAAATAGGCGGCCTTACGTCTTAATCCGCTGCAAAAATGAATCGTAAAAAAGTTGTCATCGTGGGGGGAGGAATAACAGGCCTTTCCTGCGCCTATTTCCTTCAAGAGAAGATCAGAAAAGGTGGATTCCCCATCGATTGTTCCTTGATTGAATCTGAAAAGGGCGTTGGGGGGAAAATCGTTACGAAGCGAATCGATGATTTTATCATCGAAGGGGGACCGGATTCTTTTATTACCCAGAAGCCGTGGGGTCTGGATCTCTGCAGTCGGCTGGGATTAACCGACCGGCTCATTAAGACCAATCGGGTTGAGAATGCAATTTATGTCCTCTGCAATGGGAAACTGGTACCGCTTCCCGCCGGCTTCAACCTGATGGTTCCTGGCCGATTTACCCCTTTTTTGCGAACACCGCTTATTTCACCCTTCGGGAAGGTTCGGATGGGGCTGGAACTCATTATTCCAAGGAAGGATTATATGGGCGGGGAGGATGAGAGTATCGCCTCGTTTGTCAGGAGGAGGCTTGGAGAAGAGGCGGTCCGAAAATTCGCCGAGCCTATTTTGGCGGGAATCTATGGGGGAGATGTCGAGCGACTAAGCTTGATGGCCACCTTCCCCCAGTTCTCTGCCTTGGAGCGCTCTTTTGGAAGTTTGATCTGGGGAATGTTGATGCAACGTTGGGACGCCGCTCAACAAGGAATTCGAAAGGGGGACTGGACCTTATTCGTGACGTTGAGAGAAGGACTCGGGAGTCTCATCCAGTCGCTTCAAGAACGGTTGAAGGACGTTTCCATTTGTGCCGGTAAAAGGGTAATCGGCCTCTCTCCCCGAGAGAATGGGTATGAGGTTCGTTTAGAGAGTGAGGTGTTTTCCTCGGACGCTGTGGTGATCACCACCAACGCCGGTGTTGCTTCTGATCTGATCAGGGGATGGGCCCCGTCCCTTGCTGGTTTTCTTGACCAGATTGAATATGTTTCGACTGCAACCGTTTCGCTCGGATTTCGCAAAGAGGATGTGGTCCATCCCTTGCGCGGTTTTGGTTTTGTAGTCCCTCGTCGGGAAAACCGAAAGATTCTGGCAGTGACATGGACCTCCACAAAATTTTCAGAACGCGCGCCGGCGGGGCATGTATTGATTCGCGTTTTTCTAGGGGGGGTTCATCAGGAGCAATGGGTTGAGCAGGAGGA
>SBBT01000218.1 GCA_005239595.1 Candidatus Troglogloeales bacterium
ATATGACGATGGGGGAGGGGGGGGCTTTGTATACAAACGATGTAAAGCTCAAGGGGCTTATCGAATCTTTCCGAGATTGGGGGCGGGACTGCTGGTGTGATCCGGGAAAGGAAAATACCTGTGGAAAACGCTTTGAATGGAAACTGGGTGAACTGCCTTGCGGTTATGACCATAAATATACCTATTCCCATTTTGGCTACAACCTGAAGATAACGGATATGCAGGCGGCCATAGGATGCGCTCAGATTGAAAAACTTCCTTCTTTTGTAGAGGCGAGGAAGCGCAACTGGAAGAGGCTTCGGGAGGGCCTTTCAAATCTCGAAGATAAGTTCATCCTTCCTGAAGCGACGAAGAATTCAGATCCATCCTGGTTTGGTTTCTTACTTACCGTAAGAGAAAATGTAGGGTTTACGAGAGATGATATTGTGAATCATCTTGAGTCGAATGGGATTCAGACTCGAATGCTCTTTGCTGGAAATCTAATAAAACATCCATGCTTTGATGAGATGAGGAAGAGCGGTGAGGGGTATCGAGTAGTGGGTGATTTAACTCATACCGACAGGATTATGAAGGATACCTTTTGGGTGGGTGTTTATCCGGGAATGACGGAAGGGATGATCGATTTTATACTCAGCAAAATTAAAGAGTTTTCTGCAGGATGAAGGAACTTATGGATAAAGCAGTAAAATGTACAGTGGGGTTTGACTCGAAATCTCTCTGAAGGGTTATTCCATCAATGGAGGTATGAGATCATGCCAAAGGAAGTTTTTATCACAGGGGGTACACGTGGTATTGGTAAATCTATTGTGCGTCGCTATGAACAAGCCGGATACCAGGTCGTGGCGCCTACCCGTAAGGAGGTGGACCTGGCATCAGTCTCTTCCATACAAATGTATCTTGCGGAACACGGGCCTCTTAACATAGATGTACTTATTAACAATGCGGGCGAGAACCCCGTATATCCACTAGATGCGCTCTCCGTTGAGGTTTGGCAACGCATCCAAACGATCAATCTTACCGCGCCACTCCTGCTCATTAAACAGTTGACACCTCACATGGTTCAACAACGGTGGGGACGTATCGTCAACATTAGTTCCTGTTATAGCCTTGTAAGCAGGCAAGGTCGTGGCGCTTACAGCGCGTCCAAGGCGGGTTTGAATGCCCTGACACGTACGGCGGCACTTGAATACGCAACGACTAATATCCTCGTAAATGCTGTATGCCCAGGTTTTGTAGAAACCGATCTAACACGCCAGAACAATACCCCATCGCAAATTGAAGCCTTGCGTTCACAGATCCCACTGGGTCGCCTAGCCACCTCGGATGAGATTGCTGATTTCGTGTTCTTTCTAGGTTCGGAGTACAATACGTATATTACGGGACAGACGATGATTATGGATGGTGGTTTCATCATTCAGTAGGAGGACATAGTGGAGACTCTTCAGATTAAGTCAGGACAAGGGGATTACACCGTTCACTTTATGGATACGCTTCAACAGATCACAGAACAGCTGACTGCTCTGCCTAACCTTGTCGTTCTTGTAGACCGACAGGTAGCCACACTTTATGACGATGGACTTCAACCGTTACTCAGTGCTTTCCCAACATTGTTCATTGATGCCACGGAAGAAGAAAAAACATTGACGGGCGTTACGCGCGTGCTGAACTTCCTTCAGTCATCAAACTGTACGCAGCAAAGCCGTGTTGTAGCCATTGGTGGGGGGATCACGCAAGACATTGCGGCCTTCTCGGCGCATGTATACTATCGTGGGATTAAGTGGGTTTTTGTACCAACCACCCTGCTCGCCATGTCCGATAGTTGCATTGGAGCGAAGTGTGGCATTAACCTCAACCACTTAAAGAACCAATTGGGGGTATTTCACTCTCCATGGCGAATCCTTATATGTTTGAGATTCCTGGAAACATTGACCGATGCGGACATTCGCTCCGGCTACGGCGAGATACTAAAGCTAGCGCTAACTGGATCGGCGAAGTTTTTTGCTGAGTTGAGGCAGTCGGTCATTCAGAACGGGTTCCGAAATCCAGACATGGCTAAGCTGATCTACAAGAGTCTTTGCGTCAAGAAAAAGGTAATTGAACAGGACGAATACGAAACCGACTTGCGACGCATTTTAAACTACGGCCACACCTTTGGCCATTCATTGGAGGCGATTACTCACTACGCAGTTCCGCATGGAATAGGAGTCGCATGGGGTATTGATCTCGTGAACTACATCGCTCTACGTCAGGGCTTGATGTCGAAGGCGGATTTTGACCTAATCCATGATTTTCTGGAACAACAATTTAGCATTCAAATCCCTCTCGCGATATCCGCTGCTGACCTGATTCATGGGGCACGGCGTGATAAGAAGGTGGCGGGTAACAAAGTAAACCTGATCTTACTGCAGCGGCCAGGCGATCTGAAGATCGTCCCCACTCTCTTTGACCAGCATCTTGAACGTATCATTACAGAATACTTAGACTATAAGTCATGTTCTTTATTGGGATCGACCTAGGTGCCTCGTTTATTAAGGGCGGAGTACTGGACCTGGAGAAATTGGCGGTACGGCATATTCATCGTGAACCCTTCCCCGGTTTTTTGCCCGGCCTTCCGCCCACCTGGCGCGAAATAGACCCTTACATCATCATATCGTCCGTGCGAAGCATGCTCGATCGTTTAATGGTATATGCCCCCGATGGCGCCGGTTTGGTTTTTTGTGGCCAGATGCATGGGTTAATCCTGACCGATATTCACGGCAAACCTCTATCCAATTTTATCTCATGGCAAGATAAACGCGCCCTAAGGCCACATCCCCGAGGGGGAAGGACTTTCTTTGCCGCACTAACAGAGCGTATCAGTGAGACAGAGAAGCGCCGTATGGGTAAGGAACTTCGCCCTGGCCTTCCTTTGTGTACCCTGTTTTGTTTGGCCGAAGAGCAAGCCTTGCCTCATGGAGATGTCTTCCCTGTAGCCTTGGCCGACTTCGTAGCCGCCCACCTTTGTTGTGCTACCCCGCGCAGCGACCTAACAAACGCCGCGGCCCATGGCGCGCTCAACCTTGAATCGCTGGACTGGCACGATACACAACTGGCCGAACTGGGGCTGCTGGGCCTGCACTGGCCCGAGTTGACCCGGCTTAACGAGCCGATAGGTCAGTTTACGGTTGGAAACAAACCCGTTACCTGTTACCCTTCGGTGGGCGACCAGCAGTGTGCTTTAATAGGTTCGTTACTTAACCTTAAGGAACTCTCTTTGAACATTGCCACCGGCTCGCAGGTCAGCCTGCTCAGCCCCCACCTGGAATGGGGAGAATACCAATCGCGCCCGTTCTTTGATGGAATGTGGCTCAAGACAATCACCCACATCCCGGCAGGCCGGTCTCTCAATGCAATCATCCGGCTCTTGTCCGAACTCCCTCAAGTCCATCATCTACCATTGCCTGATCCGTGGCCATACATTGAACAATCGGTGACGGCTGTCAGCGCCACTGACCTTCGGGCAAACCTGGCTTTCTTCGCCAGCGCTTGTGGCGAACGGGGCGAGTTGGCAAACCTGAACGAAGAGAACCTGACGGTGGGGCATATCTTCCGGGCTGCCTTTCAAAACATGGCCGATACCTATCTCTCTTGTGCTCGCCGTTTATCTCCAGAACAGGATTGGTGGCAGCTTGCCTTTTCGGGCGGCCTGGCTCGCAAATCGACGGTGCTACGAGATATTATCCTGGCAGGGTTTCAGACCCCATATCGCTTTGCACCCATGGAAGAGGAGACATTGCTCGGTCTATTGGCACTGGCGTTGGCAATCACCGGGCAATCGCCGTCAGTGATGGCTGCTGTTGACCAGTTGCGTCTATTGAGCCAACAAGGACATGCCTGGTTATGATTGTTTTGCGGAGTTTGTTTCGTGAGCGTGAACGCTATCTTATTTGACTTGGATGGAACACTTGTGGATTCGCTGCCGGGGATTCATTACTCCATTGTCGTTGCGTTGTCAAAATTTGGGCTTTCTGCAGCCAGGACCGATCTTCGCTCACAAATCGGTCCACCTATTCATACTATATTGCAGCAAGTATTGGGGAATGTAGGACCGGAAGTTTTGGAAAAGGTTGAGACTGCCTTCCGATCCAGCTATGATACAGAGGGTTGGCAAAAAACGCTTATCTACGATGGTGTAGAAGGAACACTGTTACGCTTGTTGAATCTCGGTGTAAGGAATTTTGTTATAACAAATAAACCGAAGATGCCAACAAAAAATATCTTAGAGATATTCCGATTGAGTGCATTTTTCAACGAGGTTGTCTCCCCAGATTCAAAAGTGCCTCCCTTTAGATCAAAAAGTGAATCCGTGGCCTATCTCATTTCAAAACATAACTTAGATATAAGAACTACACTTTTAGTAGGAGACAAGAAAGAAGATGAGACTGCCGCTGAAGAATGTGGTGTTCCGTTTGCGCACGCTGCCTATGGCTATGGTAATATTAGCGCTGAACATTGGGGTTACAATAGTGTAGTATTATCTACATTTTCTGATCTTTTAACAATTATTAAGCCCGAAAAGGAGGATCTTCGATGAATAGGGACATTTTTAACGAATTATTCGTATTGGAATTGGCTAATAATCATTTGGGAAATATGCAAAGAGGACTAAAAATCATTACAGATTTTGCACGAATTGTCCGTTTTAATAATGTGAGAGCAGCGATTAAACTTCAATTGAGAGATGTTGACTCCTTTATTCACAAAGATTTTCGAGATCGAAATGACGTGCGTTATATTAAGAAGACCATCGATACAAAAATGGCGACTGAAAATTTCATAACTTTCGTTGAAGCAATTCGTAAGAATAATTGTATCCCAATGGCCACACCTTTTGATGAACGCTCTGTAGATTTATGCGTTAACCTTGGCATTCAAATTATTAAGATAGCAAGTTCAGATATAAATGATTGGTTTCTAATTGAGAAAATTGAAAAGACCAAAAAACCTGTAATCGTTTCAACGGGGGGCTCATCGCTGAAAGATATAGATGATTTAGCAGCCTTTTTTGAGAATAGGAATATCCCTTTAGCGATTAATCATTGTGTATCCATCTATCCATCCGAAGATCACGAACTAGAGATTAATCAAATAGATTTCTTAAGAAATAGGTATCCGACTCATACCATTGGTTTTTCTACGCATGAATACCATAGCTGGACCACATCCATTTTTATTGCATACGCAAAAGGAGCAAGAACTTTTGAACGACACATTGACGTTGAAATGGATGGAGTTCCGGTAAGTCCTTATTGTTCATTGCCGGATCAGATTGACACATGGTTTAAGGCATTTAAAAAAGCAAAGGAAATGTGTGGTCCGCCTGGAACTCAAATGCGGATACCCCCGGAAAAAGAGATTAAATATCTGGATGTCCTCGTTCGAGGGGTTTATGCCAAACGGGAGTTGGATCAAGGACATGTTTTGCAGCATGAAAATTTACTGGAGGATGTTTACCTTGCTGTTCCCTTGCAAAAGGGGCAAATCTCTTGCCGGGAATTAATGTCTGGAGAGGTACTCCTTAAGCGGGTTGAAAAAGACAAGCCAATTTTGATTGACATGATTGACAGCCCATACGCAAATAATGAGGACTTGAAGAAGATAATATATAATCGGGGTCTGTAACTGCGACGACAGAGCAAAAATCGATTCTAATTAGGTGATTTTGTATTGCAGATCAAGAAATTGCTGGAACCGATCGAAACACTGATAACAGACCTTAAGAAGGGACTGCCGGAAGATATCTTTCTATTTGTCAGTCGGATTACACCTCTCATCAACGTGGACTTATTGATAAAAGACGATAAAAATGGAACACTGCTGACATGGAGAGATGATGAATATTTTGCAACCGGATGGCATATCCCGGGTGGGATTATACGATTTAAAGAAACAATGGCTTCAAGAGTAAAAATGGTGGCACAGAATGAGCTCGGCGCCGATGTAGAGTTTGAACCTACGCCAATCGCTGTAAATGAAACGATTCATCCCTCCAGGAACGATAGAGGGCATTTTATTTCATTGTTGATTAGATGTTCAATTATAACCCCACCGGAGGAGCGCCTTCGTTTTAAAGGCGGAAATCCCAAGCCGAATGAATGGATGTGGCATCAGCATTGTCCCGATAATATCATCTCCGTTCATGAAATATATAGAAAATTCATCTGATCCTGCGATAAGGAAATAAAATAGGATCAACCGGGATTTATTACCCCTGAGTAAATGGGAGTGAGATCAGAAACATGCGGGTAACAGATTATGTAATGAAAAGGCTTGCGGAGCATGGAGTCAAACAGGTTTTTATGATTACGGGGGGTGGAGCGATGCACCTCAATGACTCTATCGGGTTATGTAAAGAGATAAAGTTTATATGTAATCATCACGAACAAGCGTGTGCAATGGGTGCAGAGGGATATGCACGCGTGGCCGGTAAACTGGCTGTCTCCATCGTTACATCAGGTCCCGGTGGGACCAATACCCTCACCGGCGTGCTGGGGCAATGGACAGATTCTGTTCCCGTTCTCTACTTGTCAGGACAGATTAAGTTTGAGACATCGATAGAATCCTGTCGTGAAATAGGCTTGCGCCAGCTTGGAGACCAGGAGATTAATATTATCGACATTGCAAGGCCCATAACGAAATTTGCTGCAATGGTAACGAACCCACAGGAAGTCAAAAAACTGCTGGACAAGGCCATTTATTTAGCGACCCACGGTAGACCCGGACCGGTCTGGCTGGACATCCCTCTTAATATCCAGGGCGCAGTCATAGATGAAACAAAGCTGCTTGAATACAATCAAAAGGAAGATGAGATAAATTTCGATAAAAAGGGGATCGGATCTGATGTGAAAAAGGTAATGGACCTTCTCAAAAAAAGCGAGCGCCCCGTCTTTGTCGCGGGACAGGGTATCCGTATTTCAGGCTCCCAAAGATTGTTCCTTGATGTTGCAGAAAAAGCCGGGATTCCAGTTGTTTCCACCTTTAATGGCGTTGATCTCATCCCCTCCGATCACCCACTTTATGTTGGGAGGATCGGAACCATAGGTGACCGTGCTGGAAATTTTGCACTTCAAAATTCAGACCTTCTTATCTCAATAGGATCCAGGAATAATATAAGACAAGTCAGTTATAACTGGAAGTCTTACGCAAGGGCGGCGAAAAAGGTTGTTGTAGACATAGACCGTGCTGAGTTAAAAAAACCGACGATGACCCCTGATTTGGCTATTTGTGCAGATGCCCTGTTGTTTTTGGAAGGACTCAAAGACCAACTTGATAAAGCAGATCTTTTGGACTTTAAGAAGTGGCAGGCCTGGTGCGTTGAGAGAAAGAAAAAATATCCAGTTGTCCTGCCTGAATATAAAAAAATAGAGGACGCTGTAAACTTATACTATTTTACTGAAATCCTAACCCAGTCACTAAAAAAGGATGACGTGGTTGTGGCAGGAAATGGCAGTGCCTGTGTCGGACTCTTCCAGGCAGGTATTGTAAAAGAAGGCCAGAGAATGTTCTGGAACTCCGGTTGCGCAGCGATGGGATATGACCTGCCGGCGTCGATAGGCGCATGTCTTGCCCATGACAGGAAACCGGTTATCTGTATCGCCGGTGACGGCAGTATGCAGATGAATATACAAGAGCTTGAAACAGTCGTTTACAATAAACTTCCGATAAAGATTTTTTATCTTAATAACGATGGCTATGTATCCATAAGGCAAACTCAGGGGGCCTTCTTTGAAGGCAGGATTATTGGGAGCGATGGAAGGAGTGGCATTAGTTTCCCCAATATCATAAAAGTTGCCAAAGCGTATGGGTTAAAAACAGAAGTTATTTTAACACACGCGAATATGAAAGAAAAAATAAAGAAAGTTCTTAACACCAAAGGCCCGGTGCTTTGCGAAGTCAAGCTATTTCGAGACTATAAATTTGCTCCAAAGCTTTCATCAGAACGTAAAGCCGATGGCCGGTTAGTTTCTAAGCCCCTTGAAGATATGTATCCTTTTTTAGCCCGCGAGGAGTTTATGAAAAATATGATTATTCCGATTATAGATGAAGATAAATAAAAGCATCTTTAACGGAGTGACAAAATGGTGAGAATTGCCATCCTTGGGGCCACCAGCCATATTGCAAAGGGGTTAATCTATCATTTTAATAAAAAAGAGAACAGGGAGTTGTTCCTCTTTGCCCGTTCCATAGACCGCTTACTGAAATTTCTTAAGGATATTGAATGTAGAAAGAACTTCCACTTAAAAGGTTTTGATGACCTAAACAAAGTGGACTATGATGTTATCATTAACTGCGTTGGTATAAGCGGCGCGATAGATTTCAAAGAGAAAGTTCCATCTTACTTTAAACTGACCGAGCAGTTTGACAATCTTTTGCTTGATTATCTTAGCGAGCATCCTGATGGACTTTACATAAACTTCAGCAGTGGTGCCGCTTATGGAACGGATTTCAGTGTCCCTGCCGATGAATCAACCTATTCGAGATGGGATATAAACCATATCCGTGAGGCGGATTACTATGGGATTGCAAAACTCAACTCCGAAGCCAAGCACAGGGCATTAAAAGATTTAAATATAGTCGACCTGAGGGTGTTTGGTTATTTCAGCCGGTTCATCGATCTTAAGTCGAGATTTTTATTAACTGAAATTATTTCCTGTATAAAAGCGGGCAAAGAATTTATTACAGGCCCGGATAATATCATCCGTGATTACATTCATCCAGATGACATTTTTGCGTTAATTACAAGGTGCATAGAGAGAAAAAATGTGAACGATGCATTTGATGTCTACAGTTTAAAGCCCGTGAAGAAATTTGAAATATTAGACTATTTTACCTCTGAGCATGGATTAAAGTATAAGATTACCGAAAGCATGAATTTTTCTGCAATAACAGGAACTAAACATAATTATTATTCGATAAATAAAAAGGCCATCGAAATTGGCTATGAGCCTAAATTTACTTCAATAGGCACTATAATTGAAGAGTCAAAGGTCATTATATAGTCGCAAGAAAATAAAATAGGAAGGCCTATTCTTGTCAAAAAAAGTTCTTAAACAATCGGCTGTTTCAACAATAACACGACTTATAGTAATGTTTTTGAATTTAGTCGGTATCGGTATGGTATCAAGGGTGTTGGATAGAGAGCCTTTCGGAATATATGCATTTTTGAGTTCCCTCATATTCATATCAGGAATTATAAGTTTTGGATTTGGCTCTAAACTGCAAAATAAATTAGTGGAGTTGCAGTATTTAGGCCAGGACATGGACTCTTCTATAAAACAAAAAGAGATTTTTTTTGCAACTTTCTACTCCATGCTTACCATTTGTTTGGTGGTCGGCTTTCTATTCTCATTATTTACCTACAATCTGGATACGGGGTTATTTATAAAAACATCGGATGCCTCGCTTATGCCAATAGCAAAATGGCTGATCGCGTTATTTATTCTTGCTCAGTTTGTGATGCAACCATTTAGCCTTTCTGCAAACGCCATGTATGCATTTGACTACATTGATTTAAATAACGTATTACAACTTATTATGGCCGTCTTTAATATTGTAACAATTTTCAGCGCAGCATCTCTTGGTGGAGGATTGATTACTTTGTCATTAATAAGTACATTTTTACCTTTGATTAGTGCAATGATGATGTTATTTGTATTCATGTACATTCAAAAGTGGCATTTTATTACGATTAGCATCAATAGAATTATGGAGATTGTAAGTGGGTTTCTGAAAGAGTCCGCGCTGTTTTGGCTTCTCAATATATCGGCCTTGTGTATCCATCAAACGGGTGTATTTATGGTAAGTCTTGTGAGTGATATATCTGTTACGGGTGACTTTAGCTTCTATCAGAAGGCTTTTTATGCAATGGCAATGGTTCATTTGTCGGCGCTCATGCCTCTGTGGCCAAGCTTTTCCCATGAAAATGAAAAGGGTAATTTTATAGGAATGGCTAAAATGTTGAAACAGACAGTTTTTTTGACCTTGCTCTACTTCGGAACGTGCATTGCGGTTGTCGCCTTATGTGGTCCAATCCTCGTTAAGTTCTGGGCGGGTCGCGAAGTGCATGTTGAAAGCGTAACAATTATAAGTCTGTCTTTATGGGCTTTATTTTATGGTTGGCTCAATGTTTTTTCTGTTTTTTTAAACGGGATAGGTAAAATTAAAGTTCAAACTACGACCGCAGCTATTGTTGCCTTAATCCTGTTTCCATTTTCATACTATTTAGGCAAAAAAGTTGGGGTAGCGGGTATCCCATTGGCAACGGCTATACTTTTAGCTCCGGCAGTTATAATACTTCCCATGGAAGTAATGACTTATTTAAAAAAGCATATGGCATATACAGGCATTCTATCTCGCCCAACCCCCATAATTAGCCCTTAAAACCTTAAAACAATTATAAGTTTTCGATCTATGAGGTAGAAATTTGTC
>SBBT01000008.1 GCA_005239595.1 Candidatus Troglogloeales bacterium
CATCAAGTCGATCTCGCTCTTCCGCAAACGGCCCTTCGCACCACCAATGCCATTGAACGGCGGTCTCGAGAGGTGCGGAGAAGAACCCGGCCCATGGGCATATTTAGCGATCGATACCAGTATCGATCGGATTATGTTCTCCGTCTTTACTCATGAAAACAAAAAGAAAAAACTTTCACCCCATTCCTCCTTGACACATAATATTTGACATTACCTCATTCAAAATCTTCTCTAAAAGCCTTCGTATCGGTCGCATTACCTCCGCCGGAATTAAACGGCTGCACCGTGACTGACGTCGGTTTTATCTCTGAAGCGCCGCTTGCATCGGTAATCGTCAGATCAAAGTTATAAACCCCCGCAGCGGCAGGTGTTTTCAAGAATACGATGCTGAAACTGGCCGACTTCCCGATTTGGAGTTCCCGTCCATCGGGCGCCGTAAATATCACAGGGTTGCTTCCTGATACCACCCACGACTCGGTCGGAACGGAATCGGGATTGGGAGGAGAGACCTGTTCCACAATGGAATAGGCATCCCTTCCCCATAACCAGCCCGATGGGATCAGGATCGAAACACGCCTAATGGGACCACAACCATTCTCATTGGTGAAGGACCATGTCAGTTCCTGGTTGGCACTCGCGGCATTGGTCGTAGAGGGGCGAACCGTCGGGAGATGCCCTCCCCGTTTGGTCGTCGGAGAGGTCACATCAGGCGTTGTGAGCGAGGGTCTCCCCTCCGTTCTTCCCGTACCGGTCGCAGATCCCGTGAATGTAAAGGTGTCTCCAGGAGTACCGCCACTGATCTGGTAGCGCCAGGCAAACAGTGCATTATCCGATACCCCGCTTTCCCCAGCATTCAGCGTATTGATGCGAGAAGGGGTTGGCCCCGACAGGTACCGGATAGGCGCCCCCACAGAAGAGGAGAGCCTCGGGGTGATATCGACAATATCGTAGGTATATCCATTGGACAGACGCAGAACAACCGTAAAGTTTTGGGCGTCATACACACAGGAAGGGACAACCGCAATACTTGCGATAAACCGGCTTATGACCAGCGTGTTGGATGAGGAGGTTACGGATGTTGCCAGGCCGGTGTAATCGCGCGCAAAGGCCGTAAAGGTAACCGCGCCGATATCCGTTGGTGATGTGGTATACGCAAAGGTAATCGTACCCTGTTCTCCAGGCCTTAAGGTAAGCGGTTGGGGACGATAGGAGATCAGTGGGGAATTAGGCAATGTCACCGTTCCGCTTTTTGTCACCGCAGGAGGCTGCGGGCTGGTGGTAATGCCAGCCTGCCTTGCGGTGGAACGATTAACAACGGTAGCAACCAGGCGGAAACTTTGCCCCGCCACTTGCGAAACGACAGGGCTGCCTGTCATGTTAACTGTTTGAAAAGAGGTTATTTCCAGCGACTTCAATGTCCATGAACCTACGTCCCTTAACGATTCTTTTCTGCGGGATTCCATTCTTCTTTCAGAGAATGCCGCCTCCACTTTCCTCAAGGTCTGGCTTATATCTCTCGGTGCCGATCCGGCGCGCAGTGTTAAGGTGAACTCTTTAGTTCCCCCAACGTCAATCGCATCATTCCACGATGTCGCCTTAAAGGTCATACTTCTCTTCCCACTCCTGCCGGTGCTGATCCAGCCTCCAGGTAGAGCGGTCCCTGATAAAAAGCTACCCCCCTTTATATCTCGTCCACGCTGTAAACTGAATTTGATCGCAACAATTTTACGGGAATTTCGGGTATTGGTAACACGAAAGGTCATGGTCGTAACGCTTCCCATGGTCACCGGCGCTCCGCGAGGGGGGGAGACTTGCGTCACGGTAAAGTTCCCCCTCCCCCTTCTGTCATCTCGGTCATCTCTGTCCCGCCTGTCGTCTCTGTCCCTTCTGTCATCTCTATCATCTCTGTCCCGCCTGTCATCTCTGTCGTCCCGGTCCCGCCTGTCATCTCGGTCATCCCTGTCTCTCCGCTCCTCCCTGTCATCTCTGCCCCGCCTGTCGTCTCGGTCATCCCTCGCCTCGGAAAGGGCATGACAAAAGAGCAAGAGCATCACAAGGAGAAAAAGCGATAGGGGAAGTTTTCGGGACATAGGCTATCTCCGGATTGTCTTCCTTAAGACCCGTTTTGCGGCATAACGTGCACCCAAGGCGCTGCTGCGCGTTCCGGTAGAAACAATTTCTACCTCGTAACTAGGCTGGCCCGACTCTATTTGCAACGGCGTTACCGGCCTTCCTGCAGGATGCGCGGAAGAGACAAGGTTTTTGCAACGGATCACACCTGTCAGGACCATCACCCCGCCGCTGGAAACGGAGCCGCTGTAGAATATCTCCTCTCCCTCAATGTCGAGGGTTCCCGCTTCTAAAAATTTTGGGTGTGCGACAATCCGAAACGATGCGGATACGGTGGGGACACAGGGGCTCCCTAAGGAATTTAAGCGATCAGACAGTACGGTCACAGGATAGACGATGCTCCCCTGGGGGTGGTCATCTGCCGCCCCTTGTACACCGCCAATCGACACGTTTCGTGTAATACCTGTAAAAGTGTCGCCCCTTTTCCCGGTGTAGTGGATAAACTCTCCTTCGTCGTCAATCCCCTCTTCTATCTGCAGGAATCCTGAATTAGGATATCTATCGGTCGTATAGACCTGAATCGGGGCGACGGAATTGGCAGCAGGGATCTGACGATTAAGCACTGTGGCCGGCAGGTAGGTGTTCACGCCAAACGATCCTGCCCCCAAGTTGACCGGCGGCGCCACCATAGGATCGGTGGTGCTGCGATACCATTCCAAATTCTGAGAAAATACGCGCTGTTGCACCTCAATCCCCCCAAAGGCGACATAAAAGGCCTCCGAGCTGCCGGAATGCCCCATGGCGGTGAGACCCTCGCTGCTAATAAGCGATACGAAAGTGGCCGTCACCATCCCCGCCATCAGAAGGAGGACAATCACAAAAATGAGGCTTGCGCCACTCTGATTTTTATAAGAGGGACTCTGCATAAAATCTTTCTATTTAGAGATTTAAAGGATGTACCTGTGATCGCAATCGCAGCGTCTCGGTTCCTACTCGGGTTGTAAGATCGACACTGATGGACCAGATATTTGTCGGAA
>SBBT01000114.1 GCA_005239595.1 Candidatus Troglogloeales bacterium
ATCCTGATCGGTTTTTTCGGATCTGGATGTGCTAAATCGCCAGAGGATGAATTGGCAAGTGCCCAGACAGCTTACGAAAAAAACGATTTCACCCGTGCCCTTTCCTTAAGCGAAGTGGTCTTAAAGAAAATTCCCTCTTCTTTCCCAGCCCATCGCATAAAGATCTTATCCTCCATCGCGCAGGGAGAAGCCTTGGCTGCCCTTGCGCAGTTTGACCTCATCGAAAAGGGACATCCGGAGGCCGCGCCACAGCTCCTCAAGGAGATCGGACTTGAAATGATTAAGCGAGCGCTCGCGCATGAAAATGGATTTGTCAGGAGCGCTGCGGTCAAGGCGCTTGGCGAGATGGGCGATCCGGCGCATATCCCCCTGATGGTTCCCAGCCTTCGTGACAAAGAGGTCTTTGTGCGATTTTTCGCGGTAGAGGCGTTAGGGACGCTGGGCGGATCGGAGGCCCTCAAACTTCTACTGGCCTTAAGCGCCGACCCTGAAGGGATGGTGCGGATTGCCGCCGTGAAGGCGCTCGATGACATGCCGGTCTCGGATAGCATCCGCGGGGTGGACATGCATCAGGCCGTTGCCACGTTTAAGAACGATTCTGATCCATCCGTCCGGCTTTTCACCCTTGCAGCAATGGCCAGTCGGAAAGATCGTGCGGCCTTTGCGACCATCGCCGAAATGATCCAGACATCCGATCCGTTTATTCGACAAGCGGGGGCGGTCGCCCTGGGAAGAACACGGGAAAATGAGGCAATTCCTCTTCTGATAAAAATCCTGTCCGATACCGACGAGACCCGCCGGATGTACGCGGCAGAGGCATTAGGAGAACTCCTCCAAAACGGGCACGTCTCTAAACTGCGCGCATCGCCCGAGGCGTATACAGTGCTTGTCCATGCATTGAAAGATCAAACCCCCGCCGTGCGAGGGGCTGCCGCAACGTCGCTCGGAAAACTTGGGAACACCAAGGCAATCCCCCATCTTACGGAAGCCCTTGCCGATCCGGATGTCTATGTCCGTGTCTCCGCTGCAGAAGGATTGTATCGCTTTGGGGAAAAGACGCTTTCGGCCTATGAGGCCGCCATGTTGGAAAACGACTACGCAGCGCGACACTTTGCGATCGGGTCTTTACGGAAAGTCGGCGGCAAAGAAGCCCTCCCGCTTCTTGCGAGAGGATTGAGCGATACGGCTCCGCGTGTGCGGATTGCGGTTGTGCGGGCTATTGGAGAAATCGGGGAGAAGGAGGCCCTCCCCCTCCTTAAAGCGGGCCTAAAAGATCCCGATCTCTCGGTCCGAACCTATGCGGCCGGGAACATTGGAAGGATTCTCAATAAACTATCCGGATTAATCATCAAGAAACAGGAAAGGGAATCGTAATGCTCAAACCGATTATTTTCCTCTTTTTACTCCTTGGCAGCTTCGGCTCGGGATATTATTTGGGTTCGGCAGGAACGCAAGAGATCAAAAAAAAATATCTCACGCTTCAGAACGAGATGCGGGTTAAAAGCCGGGAGGTCAATGCGGAGATCACATCGATTCGGCTCCGCCTCAACATGATTGAAACAAGAAGGCTGTTAGGATCGGCCAGATCCAACGTTCAGGACAAAAACTTCGGCGCGGCGGAAGTAGAAATCGAAAAAGCAAAGGGGAGCATTGACAAGGCGATCGCCGTGTCGGCCGAACCACAGAAAAACAGGCTGACTCTCATTCAATCTGAGCTTGAATCAATCCGGGCCGATATCCGCCAATTCGATACCAAGTCGGCCCCTAAAATCGAGGCAATAGAGAAAACCATTGCGAAAATGGCGGATTAGCAGGATGACATTAGCACTGTTGGAAAAACGTCTAAACCGGTTTTTTCATGACACAAAAATACGGGTACGGCTCTTCCGGTTGATAGATGATCTGAACCAATTCCCAACCTTGGCCCCCTAGGAAATTAAGCTGGTTTTCAACCTGAACGCCGGCAAGACGCTCGGCCTTATACTCCCACGTCGTCACGGCTTTTCCTTGGATAGGAGGATGCGCTTGAGGGTATCGATTTTTTGCGTCGCCGCCTCCTCTCCCTTTTTAAATGCCTCTTCATAAAGTTGGAAATCCGACCAGTGTATCCTACCGATTTCCGGACGAATGACGATGTCCGCCTTCTGTGTCTCGGCCATGGATAAAACCCTTCTTGTAATTTCACTCGCCCGAAGGGCGATTTCGATTCCATTGGCATAGACGCGCTGGGTTCGTTCATCTTCCGCTGTATCAACGGCAATCGTCACATCCACACCCAATTGAATGAGCGGTGAAACAGGAACCGGATTCACCCAGCCGCCATCAATGAGCCGAAGCTCTCCCATCTTAATAGGGGGGAAAACGCCGGGGATCGCGCAGCTTGCCGCGACCGCCCTCCGAATAGGTCCCTTTGAAAGAACCACCTCTCTCCCGCTGGCAAGATCGGTTGCAACCGCAACAAATGGGATTTTGGCCTGTTCAATATCGCAATCGTCTAAAAGAACGTTGATATAATAGAGAAAATCCGCTTCCCGGATGAGGGAGGGACGCCGGGTGGAAATGCCAAAAAACATCCCCGTTTCAAGATACGCCTTTAGATTGGAGATAAAGTTGGTCCCCTTTTTCTCTTCGTAATGCCGTTTAATAAAGAAAAGCTGGGTGCGCCGAAAGGCCTTACTGGTAAGAATATGACGAACCTGTCGAAGTATCTGCTCTATGTTTACGTTCTGGGCGTACATCGCGCCTGCGATAGCGCCGAAGCTGGTTCCCGCAATAGCATCAAATACGATACCTTCTCTTTCTAAAACTTCTAGAACCCCAAGATGCGCAAGCCCTCGGGCCCCGCCCCCACCCAATGCCAACCCTATTTTAATACGCCCGGACATATCGCTTAATTAAGAAACCGCCCCCCTTTCTTCTTCGATCCTTTGGTCTTTATGAAGACCTCCCTGCTAAAAGAACCCCGTTCCGCTGTTTCTTACAGTAAGGCGCGAAAATGTTCAAATGTTCTGGTTAAGCCTTCACGAAGAGAAATTTTCGGCTCCCAATCGAGGGTTTTTTGAATTTTTTTAAAATCAAGGCTGCTCCGCAACGCCTCTCCCTTCTTTTCAGGACCATGGATTTCCTTCATATAAGAGCCTGTAATCTCCAATAAGAGGTGAAACAGGGCGTTCACGGAGGTCTCCATGCCGGTGCCGACATTGAATATATCGTTGATATTTCCGTTAATCACCGCCATGTTGGCCTCAACGACATCTTCGACATAGACATAATCCCGGGTCTGCATCCCGTTTCCGTTGATAATCGGCTGCTCTCCCTTCAACAGCTTGTTGCAGAAAATCGCAACAACGCCAGCCTCGCCAAAAGGGTCCTGCCTGGGCCCATACACGTTGCCGTAGCGCAAGACGGAATAGTCCAATCCACAGACCTTGTGATAATAATAAAGATAATGTTCGCTTGATAACTTGCTGATTCCATAGGGAGAAAGGGGGCGGGTGGGATGTTCTTCCGTGGCGGGGAAGATCTCTTGATCCCCATAGATGGCGCCTCCGGAAGAAGCGAAGATCACCCTGCGTGTCCCGTGGGAAACGGCACACTCCAGGATGCGGATAAGGCCGATAATGTTGATCTGGGCATCAGCGGCGGGATCAGCAACCGCCTTGCGCACATCAATCTGCGCCGCAAGATGGACCACAATCTCAGGCCGCTCCTTATGGAAAACACGCTCAAGCCCGTTGCTTAGAATGTCCCTCTTGTAAAATGTCGCCGCCTTGTTGAGATTTATTTTCTTTCCGGTTGATAGATTGTCCACCACGATCACCTGATGCCCTTCCTGGATCAAACGATCAACCAAATGAGAACCGATGAAACCTGCCCCCCCTGTCACCAATATTCTCATCTATCCACCACCATTCTTTTTGAAATAAACCAAATATTCCTCATTCCCCTTTTTTCCGAAAATAGGGGAGGGGATCGCCCCGATCAACCTAAGCCCCCATTCCTTTCCCTTCGCGCATATTTTTTCTAAAACCTCTTTCCGTTTTTCTTCGCTACGAACGATTCCCCCCTTCCCCACCTCTCCCCGGCCGACTTCAAATTGAGGCTTTACCAAAACAATCAGATCGCCTTCCTCCTTCAGAAAAGAGACCACTTTCGGAACCACCTTTATAAGCGAAATAAACGACAGGTCGACCACCGCAAGGTCGACCTGTCCTCCTATCTCTTCCGCGGGTAAATACCGTATATTTCTCCGCTCAAGGACAACCACGCGGGGATCTTGTCGTAAGCGCCAGGCCAGCTGTCCATAGCCGACATCCACCGCATAAATCCGGCTAGCCCCTTGCTGCAGAAGACAATCGGTAAAACCTCCCGTTGACGCGCCCACATCGATCGCAACCATTCCGTGTACCTGAATCTTAAACGAAACAAGGGCCTGTGCGAGTTTCAGTCCTCCCCGACTGACGTACGGAGTGGGTGCATCCACAATGGAAATCGGTGTATCTTTGTTCACAAACAGGCCAGCCTTTGTGACCTTACTCCCCCCAACCAAAACCGATCCGCCTAGGATCAATCCCTTCGCCTGCTCCCGGCTCTCGGCCAGCCCCCTGCCGTGCACAAGAAGATCGAGACGTTCCTTTGATTTCAGAGAACCGCTCATGGTCTTTAACAGGTCGCAAGCACGGAAGGCCTAAAACCCATTCATTAGTAAAGATACTCCGAAGAATCGCATACGCTAAGCTCCTTCAGTAATCTGCCAGCCGGGCCGCACCGGTCGGCGCAGCCCCCTTCGCATTGACGAAATCGACCACCACAGCGATAATTCCCTCCAGATCCAATCCGCATTTCTGGCGAAGGATCTTTTGGCTGCCATGCGTAATGAACTGATCGGGAATGCCGATCCGTCTTACATGCGTTTCATGAATCTTTCCTGCGGTTTTCTCCGCTTCCAGCACCGCCAAAACACTTTCCCCAAATCCCCCCGCCAAGGCGTGATCTTCGATCGTCACGATCTTAGGACAGATACCGGCAATCGAAACGAGGAGCTCCCGATCAATCGGTTTCGCAAAGCGGGCATTGACGACAAGGGTTGAAATCCCTTCCTGCTCCAACACGGATGCCGCGGCCAAAGCGGGATAGACCATATTGCCAAGGGCGATTAAGGCCACATCGGCCCCTTCTTTCAGTTTTCCTTTCAGAAGTTCTGCTTTTCCGATCGGAAGAGGAGACCCCTTTTCGTCAAGTGGGACCCCTATTCCTTCTCCCCGCGGATAGCGAATCGCCGCCGGCCCGTCTAAGGTCAAGGCGGTTTTCAGCATATGCTGCAGTTCATTCTCATCCTTGGGGGCCATCAGCACCATTCCTGGTATCCCCTTTAGGTATGCAATGTCGAGGACACCGTGATGGGTCGGACCGTCTTCTCCGACAAGACCCGCCCGGTCGAGGCAGAAGAGCACCGGAAGCCCCTGGAGAGAGACATCATGGACAATCTGGTCAAAGGCCCGTTGAAGAAACGTGGAATAAATGGCCACGACGGGGCGAAGACCGTCGGCCGCCATGCCGGCAGCGAGGGTAACACCATGCTGCTCTGAAATCCCGACATCGTAAAGACGTCCGGGAAACTCCTTGCCAAACTTGTTTAACCCCGTTCCTTCCGGCATGGCCGCCGTGATCGCCACAATCCTTTTATCTTCCTTTGCCATCTGGATGAGGCTCTTGGCAAAAACAGCGGTATAGGTCGGAAGTGCCGCCTTCTTCTTTGCGGCGCCGGTCGCAAGGTCAAACG